>NZ_JBHIPD010000031.1:0-9323 GCF_042195865.1 Bartonella sp. AP36NXGY
ACGGGTGGAGCAGCCTCGGGCGCTGCCAGTGCCATTACCGGTGCTTTGGGGCTTGGCTCGAGCACCGCCATGAATGCAGCGATACAGGCTGGTGTCCAAGCGCTGATTAACAAAAGCGCTGTGGCTCTTGTCAATAATCGCGGCAATATTGCCGGTGCCTTGCATGAGCTTGGCTCTTCAAAGAATGTTCTCAGCATTGTTTCGTCGATGTTGACAGCAGGCTTAACCAGCCAACTAACGGAAATGGCAGGTGTTGGACAATCTTTGCCAAAAACCGCTCCTTTTGTCGATCGTATCGCCAGTGAAGCGGAAAAGAACCTGATCAAAGCCGCCATTGGCACAGGCGTTCAAACGGCTCTTGAGGGTGGCTCTCTTGACAAGAACTTTTTTAACAATCTGCGCATCGCCCTGTCTGATACGGTTGGAAAATCGTTGGCGGAAGAAATCGGTACCGCCAAGGCTGAAGGCAAAATAGACACGGTCACACAGATCGTTGCCCACGCTGGTCTTGGCTGCTTAAAAGGCGCTGTTGCGAGCGGTGCTTGCACAGCCGGTGCTGTGGGGGGTGCTGTGGGCGAAGCCACCGCTATGCTCCAGTTTCAATTGTGGGTGCAAGGCATTGTGAAAGAGGAAATGGGGGATCTAAACGGTCGCACCCCTACAGCGGAAGAGGAAGCGCGTATAAACGCAAAGATTGATGCGCAGTTTGCTGACTTTAGAGATCACACCATTGATGTTGCAAGGGCTGCCGGGGGCGTTGCTGCCGCCATTGCCGGTGGCAATGTTGATGCCGGCGCCGATGCCGCTGGTAATGCCGCTGCAAATAACTTTTTGGGTAGTGCACAACGCGCTCAGATGAAGAAAGAGTTAGAAGAATGCCCTGATGATCAGTGTCGAAGAGATGTTAACGAAAAATGGTTCGAGATTGATGAACAACAAGATAGAACTTTTGCGACAGGAATTATGGCTGGTCTCATTGCCGATGCACCAATCAAGCTATACGAGTTAGCTGATGGCGCTGTGAAGAACATGATGTTACAAATAATGATATTTGCTAGCAATCCATGGGGGGGCGCGAAAAGGGCTGTTAAAGACATTGAAACAGGAGCGTCTTGGGTCGTGAGTGGACATGTGATTGATGATGCCTGGGAAGGTGCTGGTCAATTCTGGGGAGGTGTTGAGGATGCGTTTATAGGGGATATAGATTACGTAAAAGAGAATCTTGAAAAAGCGGAAGTTAACGGAGCTTTTAATGCTGGTTTTGAAACTGGAAGATTATCAGCCGGAGTGTTAGAAAACTTTGCTGGAGGAGCTGGAGCAGCCAAGGGAGCTATAAATCTTGGCAACAAGGCTGTGATCAAGTTCATTGCTAGGAAAGATTTTGCCCAATTCGCTTCCAAGAAAAATCTTGCCAAACTTGCAGCTCAGGGAGATCCTGACAAACTTGCGGCGAAGAAAGAACTAACTAAACTTGCTGCTAAAGAAAAAAAGCTTTGGTTAAAAAAGAAACCCACTAAATTTACCGATAGCAAATTTGGACAGACAAACAAAGCCTATCAGAGAGACGACCTGTTTGATCCTAATAAAAGGGTTAACTGGATGGAAAACAAAAAAGAAATGTGGGGCACTAATATTGATAGAATGGAAACAGGAAGAGCACCGATAGGATTTGATGGTCAGCCTGTTGAGTTGCATCACCTAAAGCAAACGCATGAGGGGCCCATAGCAGAAATTGGCAGTAAAGATCATAACAAATATAATTCCGTGATTCATGCTCCTTCTAAAACACATCAATCGCTTATAGAGAGAAAAAAGTTTGGTAAGTGGAGAGAGGAATATTGGAAGGAACGCGCTAAAGGATATAGAGAACAAACAAACAATAATTTAGGAGTAATAATCGATATGAAATGGAGTATCATAGGGATAGATTTTGACAGATGGGGACAGGAGCATCGGCAGTAATGCTCTACGATTGATGAAAAGAGAAAAAAGAAATTTGGAGAAATAATTGATGAAAACCTATACCTTAGATGATGTTGCAGTATTAATTGATAAAGTGAATAAATATGATGATGAGATTATCAATTTTGGTACTGCAAAAAATGCAGTTGATGATCTTGTAATTGAAAAGGCGGAGAAAACTCTCGGCTTACAATTCACATCGTCTTACAAGAGTTTTTTAAAAAATTACAAAGGAGGGGAAATTGGTGGTGAAGAAATCTTTAGTCTTTATAAGGAGTGTGGGGAAGGTGTTCCTGTTGGTGATATTGTTTACCGAAACTTACTCGATAGAAAAGATGGTTTTGCGACACCAGAACAGCTTATCGTTTGTGATGCTGATTTTGATGAAACCTTTTATTTTGATTATACGCAGTTTAGGGATGGTGAATGCCCACTCTATGTCAGGTTTCCATTGGGCGATTGCGAATATTACGCCAGTGATTTTTATGAGTTCCTTTGCAAACGGATTATAGTACACGCGGGAGAAGAGATACCTGATGGTGATCAACCAATTGAAAAGATTGAGAACACTCCCACTCCGCAACCTATACCTTTTTACAAGAGCTTTTGGAAAAAACTATGGAAGAGGTGAAGTTGATAGAGGGAATATGGAGCGTTTATCACGCACGTTTTGAGGATCATCTATGAAAACCTACACTTTAGATGATGTTGCAGTATTAATTGATAAATATAATGATATTATCAATTTTGGTACTGCAAAAAATGCGGTTGATGATCTACAGATTGAAAAGGCGGAGAAAGCTCTCGGTTTACAATTTACAACTTCTTATAAGGATTTTTTAAAAAATTATAAGGGAGGAGAAATTGGTTATGAGGAAATTTTTAGCATTTATAACGCAAGTTTTGAGGATCATCCTGCTGGTGATATTGTGCATAAAAACTTATATCATAGGAAACATGGTTTTGCGACATTAGAACAGCTTGTTGTCAGTAGAACTGATTTTGGTGAGACATTTTACTTTGATTATACTCAGTTTCAGGATGGTGAATGCCCACTCTACGTCAAGATCCCATCTGGAGCGTCACATTATTATGCAAGTAATTTTTATGAATTTCTCTGTAAAAGAATTAAAGAGCATGCAGGGGAAGATTTATGAAAACCTATACCTTAGATGATGTTGCAGTCTTAATTGATAAGGTTAATAAATATGATGATGATATTATCAATTTTGGTACTGAAAAAAATGCGGTTGATGATCTTGTGATTGAAAAGGCAGAGAAAGCTTTGGATTTAAAATTCACATCGTCTTACAAAGTTTTTTTAAAAAAATATGTAGGAGGGGAAATTGGTGGTGAAGAAATTTATAGCCTTTATGGAGATTGTGGGGAAGGTATTCCTGCTGGTGATATTGTTTACCAAAACTTACTCGATAGAAAACATGGTTTTGCGACACCAGAACAGCTCGTTGTGAGTTATGATCTTGATGAAACCTTTTATTTTGATTATACGCAGTTTCGGGATGGAGAATGCCCACTTTATGTCAGGCTTCCATCTGAAGATTGCGAATATTACGCCAGTAATTTTTATGAATTCCTTTGTAAAAGAATTAAAGTACACGCGGGAGAAGAGATACCTGAAGGTGATCAACCGATTGAAAAGATTGAGCACACTCCCACTCCGCAACCTATCCCTTTTTACAAGAGCTTTTGGAAAAAACTATGGAAGAGGTGAAATTGATAGAGGAAATATGAAGCGTTTATAACGCAAGTTTTGAGGATCATCCATGAAAACCTATACCTTAGCTGATGTTGCAGTATTAATTGATAAAGTGAATAAATATGATGATGAGATTATCAATTTTGGTACTGAAGATGACGCAGTTGATGATCTCGTGATTGAAAGGGCGGAGAAAGCTCTCGGTTTACAATTTACAACTTCTTATAAGGATTTTTTAAAAAATTATAAGGGAGGAGAAATTGGTTATGAGGAAATTTTTAGCATTTATAACGCAAGTTTTGAGGATCATCCTGCTGGTGATATTGTGCATAAAAACTTATATCATAGGAAACATGGTTTTGCGACATTAGAACAGCTTGTTGTCAGTAGAACTGATTTTGGTGAGACATTTTACTTTGATTATACTCAGTTTCAGGATGGTGAATGCCCACTCTACGTCAAGATTCCATCTGGAGCGTCACATTATTATGCAAGTAATTTTTATGAATTTCTCTGTAAAAGAATTAAAGAGCACGCAGGGGAAGATTTGTGAAAACCTATACCTTAGATGATGTTGCAGTATTAATTGATAAAGTGAATAAATATGATGATGAGATTATCAATTTGGGTACTGCAGAAAATGCAGTTGATGATCTACTGATTGAAAAGGCGGAGAAAGCTCTCGGTTTACAATTTACATCTTCTTATAAGAGTTTTTTAAAAAATTATAAAGGAGGAGAAATTGGAGGTTATGAAATCTGTAGCGTTTATAGGGATTGTGGAATAGGTATTGCTGCTGGTGATATTGTTTTCCGCAACTTAAATAATAGAAAAAGGGGGTTTGCGACACCAGAACAGCTTATCGTAAGTAGAACAGATTTTGGTGAGACTTTTTACTTTGATTATACGCAGTTTCGGGATGGTGAATGCCCACTTTATGTCATGCTTCCATCTGAAGATTGCGAATATTACGCCAGTAATTTTTATGAATTCCTTTGCAAAAGAATTAAAGAAAGCGTGGGAGTTGAGATACCTGATGGTGATCAACCAATTGAAAAGATTGAGAACACTCCCACTCCGCAACCTATACCTTTTTACAAGAGCTTTTGGAAAAAACTATGGAAGAGGTGAAATTGATAGAGGAAATATGAAGCGTTTATAACGCAAGTTTTGAGGATCATCCATGAAAACCTATACCTTAGCTGATGTTGCAGTATTAATTGATAAAGTGAATAAATATGATGATGAGATTATCAATTTGGGTAGTGAAGATGATGAAGAGAATGAAACAGATGATCTACGGATTGAAAAGGCGGAGAAAGCTCTCGATTTGCAATTCACATCTTCTTATAAGAGCTTTTTAAAAAAATATGTAGGAGGAGAAATTGGTGGTGAAGAAATCTTTAGCCTTTATAAGGAGTGTGGAGCAGATATCCCTGGTGGTGATATTGTTTTCCAAAACTTAAATGATAGAAGAGATGGTTTTGCAACATCAGAACAGCTTGTCGTGTGTTACGCTGATTTTGATGAAATTTTTTATTTTGATTATACGCAGTTTCGGGATGGAGAATGTCCAATCTATGTTATGTATCCATTGGATAATTGCGAATATTACGCCAGTAATTTTTATGAATTCCTTTGTAAAAGAATTAAAGTACACGCGGGAGAAGAGATACTTGATGGTGACCAACCGATTGAAAAGATTGAGAACACTCCCACTCCGCAACCTATCCCTTTTTACAAGAGTTTTTGGAAAAAACTATGGAAGAGGTGAAATTGATAGTGAGGAAATATATAGTCTTTCTAGAGAGCCTAAGTATTACATAAGTAATTTTTATGTAAAAGAATTACAGATCATGCTGGGGGAATGATGATGCAAACCAAAGATGTCACAGAAATTTTAAAAAGACTGGGCTGGGAGCCTTATCGTGATAACGTGGGTGATACTTTTGCGCATTATCATCTTCCCGATCGCATTATTGGCATTGGCTATGGTGTAAAAAATTATGGAGAGAGAGGCAAAGAGTTTTTGCTTTCGGCTGATCTCACCACCGCTGCTTATTGTCTTGCTCGGGAATATTCTAGAGGTGAAAAATCACAGCGTAAATATGGAGATGTGCTGTTTTACGCGAAGGAGGATTTTAATGTTAAAGCTCCGGATCTTTCCGAAAGCCATATTAAGGACGCTCTAAATAGAGTGATTGCATGGGCGCAAGCACAGGATATTGAAAAAAAGTTGTGCGAGGAAGCTACTAATCATTCTGCCGTTGCACAAGCATTACTTGGTGATATGGAGGCTTTAAGGAGTGATAGATCTACCCCAAAACTATCTGTGCCAGAATTTGCAGATTATAAAACAATGACATCGGATGATCGCCTGCTTTTTTTTGCACAGGCCTATAAAAATGGGGAATTAGACGATATTCTAACGCGCAAGAAGCCAAAACAGCGCTCGATAAGTCTCACAGCAGCAATGCGCGTTCTTAAAACACAAGGGTGGTTTTCAACGGAACCTGGAAAAATGTGGTTGATTTTGCCCGACCGCTTTATTCAATTTGATTTTGGTTTTATACGTCTTCATGATAATTACAATGTCCGTATTGAAGCTGAAATATCTAATGAAATGATTTCTGTCGCTTGCAATTGTATTCACTATAGTAAGGAATATTGGTGTGTTTCTCCTAAAAATATTTATAATTCTTTTAATACGATTGGGGGGGGGATTTTTAGTGGTTTTGGTAAAGGCATTGATATTTGTGTAGAGACATTAGATGAGCAAGAGCTTATCAAAATCTCTGAGCGGATAATACAGTGGGCGCGTGCCCAAGATTTACAAGCATCAATAGAAAGCAAAACACGTGTTCAAAAGTATAGCTACAATATACGTATAGTCTGGCATTTGGCTTGTTTAGCATTGACAGGTCAAATTGATGTCCTGAAATCTTATCAAAGTTTTTTAGAAGCAGGTACGATTTCTGAGATCTTGGATGACAGTGAAGTAGAGAGATATATTAACCAGGCCGTTCAATTTGCTGAAGAATATCTGAAAATCCTTAATGAGCGAAAAGCCATAGATGATCGTCTTAGTTTACAAGATTTGTCTTTTCTTAATACAGTTTCTGAAGACTTAAAAAGGATGGACTGGACAGTCTATCGTGATAAAAATTACAATTGCAATGCTTATTTTATAAAGAAAGATCGTATCATTAATATAGTGTACGACCTTGATAAAAACGGAGAGACACCGCTTGTTACCTTCAAGGTTTCTCTTTCAACACTTGGTTTTTCTACAGCTTATCGATCTGTTTTCATCAATACTCCCCAATATACCGTTCTTAAAGAGTTAGAAGATATATATACTGTGTCTGGTAATGAAGTTGATGAAGGTAAACTGAAGCAGATCTGTGCGGATATTTTGTGTTGGGCTGATCGACAAAATGTTAATCAAATCATCTATGATTATGCGGCTTTGCCAACAAATAGTGAATATGATCTTATAATACGCCATTTTATTGCGCTTATTCTGATTGGAGATGTTGAGAGGCTTAAGTTTTATAAAGAGAATTTTAGAAAGGGAAACTCTTTAAGCTTTGTGGAAGGTATCACGAAATATACGATTGACAACGCTCTTACTCTTGCACGGGGTTATCGAGCGGGTTTTCCAAAAAATGCTCCGATTTTGTCCCTTGATTCCCAAACAGCATCTGTTGCTTCCAAAACTATTGCTGTTGAGGCGACAGAGGAAGCGGATGACACTGATGATCGTCTCACCATGGAAAGTGCGACAACACTTTTGAAAAGCTTAGGCTGGTCAACCGAGAAAATCAATGAGAATGACCATATGGCAAGCTATCAATTGGCTGATCGTGAAGTAGATATTCTTTATAACGACGAAATTGCCAAAGACTACCCGCAATTTGATAGCGCCTTTATGATTAGTACCGGTATTCTTTCCGCTGCTTGTAAATTCATTGATCCTACCCACACGGAAGATATTCCAGATATACAGCTTAATTTTGAAGCCAAGGGATTAGAAATCTTTGAACCAGAAGTCACTACGGATTGTTTAAAGCAAGCACTTGATGACGCGCTAAAATGGGCGGTAACAGACATTGACCTTTCTAAAAGACTTCGCTCTGATTATGGCACTGCTCCTTGGCAACGGGATGCAACGTCTAAAGCAGATGATACGGATTATGCTTTGCTTCATCTTGGCGCTCTTGCTTTATTGGGTGATGTTGAGACCTTACAATCTTATCAGCAAAGCTTTACGGCAGGTGATCACCTAGGCTTTGACGAAAGCATCAACAAAACCCACCTTGAACGTGCATTAGCTTTAGCCAAAGAAGTAGCAAAGGTGAAGCAAGTGAGTTACGCTTTGATTAAACAGGTGGCAGAAAAGCTTGATGATCCACAAGAGGTTACCAGCAAGGAGCAACCCCGCTCGTGGAAAGAGAAAATAGTCAATTTTATCGGAAAAAAAGACAAGAAATAGCACCTAAAAAATATCAAAAAGATTTCAGAAATTTAGAAAATAAGACGCGCTCCAAAGCCTTGATCACTAGTTGAGAAACTGAAGTGGTGGGGTTCTGATCATGGTTTTGGTGCAAGATTTTAATGAAACAACCTATAAAAAAAGATCTATAAAATTATTCCATAGATTATAAAAATCTCTTTTAATGGGCTTTTGTCTATTTTATCGGTTATGTCAGTTTATTTAACAGACGAATCTTATGATTTTAGTGAGTGATTAAAATGTGCTTTATGAAAAGCATATGATCCTTTAAGCCTTTCAAAAGATAGCTTGTAACTCATAAGAAATGCTATCAAGACCATTATGGTTATGAGTTTTGGAGGTTTAGGGTTTTTTGGGGGTTTTGGAGGTGCTTTTTACGCCCCCCCCTTTACATATTTTTCAATAAAAAATAAAATTTTATTATATTTCAATATGTTAACTTTTATCAAGTTTCCAAAAAAAACAACCTATATCAAAATACAACCTGTAAACTCAACTAATGCTATATGTTTTGTAGGGGTTTTGGGGGTTTGAGAAACCTTCAAAACCTATAAGTAATATAAGAAAATGAATATACATAATCCTCTTTAAACAAAGCTTTTGAAAACAATAAAGCTATCATTTTAGATTACGGTATAATCTTTTAAAGGCAATGTAAAAAAATCTAATTCTATTTAAGAGTGGATTTCTTAAAAGTCTTAAAGCAATCCAAATAAGAGTATCTAAAAGTGCAAATGGTTTCTTTTTAGAATAACGCATGATAAATTATTCCTTTTAAGATTATAGGTAATCAACTCACAAGATGATACGTTTAAAGAATTTACAAAAGTCCATTAAAGAGATCTTGATAACGTAATTATTTCCTATCTTAGTTTATCTCATAACAGATGATAAAATAGACTGTTAGTTAAACTAATACATAAGCGGATTTAATAAGATTGGCATGCCCATTATGTGAGCATGCTTTATAAGTTATTCAGTTTCTCTAATCTCTAGTTTTGGTAGGTTCTTAACGATTTTCATTGTCTCTAAACTTATGGTAATAACCCTCTGAAATAACTCTAGAGGGTAGGCAGGGTTGCCAACGGTTTCAACAGCATAGCGATTGGCATCATTGACAATACCACT
>NZ_JBHIPD010000032.1:0-9201 GCF_042195865.1 Bartonella sp. AP36NXGY
TCCATTGGCAAGGGATAAGCTAGGCAGCCTATCATCATGAGCAGGGCAACGGGCTGTTCCATAACGCCCATGCCAAATACCACGCAAGGCACGTGTGATACCTTGCGCATTCTTAAAAGAACACATCATTTTAAATCCTATAACGTTGCGTCATAGGACGGATTGTGCTATCTCTAGGGTGATGAGTTTGAGAAAGCCTTGTCCGTCCTTACGCGACAAGGTTTTTTTATGCCGCGTCACTTTGACGTTGCTGTTTTGCTTGCTCGATGACATTGATAAGATCCGATTGTAACCAACGGGACAAAAAACCAAATTTTAAAGGTTTTGGGAGAGAGCCATTGGTTACATGACGGCGGAATGTTGAGACACTCATATGAAGCAATTTTGCACTTTCACGGTCTGTTAAAAGAATATCATTTTCTGTCATTCTAAAATCCTTTCACTATAAAAATGGTAACAAATCATAACTATTTATTAACCACATTTTGGTTCATTTAGAAAGATGTTTTATTCATAGAAAACAATATTTTATCATACAATTTCTGATGTGATACGTTATGAGTCTTATTGAGAGAGAATGAGAGAAAAGAGAGCTAAAGTTATCCACAGATAATGGGGTTATTCACCCCATATCTTAAGATTGACCCGTGACATAAGCCGCCCATTTATCCATATAAACGCGGCGCTGTTCTAAATAGTCAGTCCGACGATAGGCACGCTCTACTTTACCGCCGACCGTATGAGCTAAAATAGTTTCAGCGACCTCATAGGGGGCATCGGTTGTCTCAGCGAGCCAATTGCGTAAACTAGAGCGAAAACCATGGGGGCATGCTTCAATTTTATTTTTTCTCATATACCAAGCCATCATCGTATGTGAAAGAGGACCGCGACCGGTAGGAGAAAAAAGAAAATCACTTTTAGAAATACAACGAGCTTGTTCAATAATTTTCAGCGCTTCTTTTGATAAGGGGACGCGAAATTCTGTTGTAGTATCACGCTTTCCTTTCATATTTTCAGCAGGAATTGTCCAGACATCATCTTCAATTTGACCTTCACGAATATGACGCAAAGGAAAAGTACGAACTCCTGTCAAAATAAGCAAACGCAAAGCCAGTTGTGTTAGGATTGTTGTTTGGCAAAGTGTTTTATAAAAGGCAGGGACCTCTTTCCAATCCATTGCGGGCATGTTTTGCGTTTTATGACGTTGTTTGCCTAAGAGAGCACGTGCTTTTTCTGTTGCTTGTAAATCAACATCCAATCCTAGTGCAGCCGCATGTTTGAGACATATATTAAGACGATTAAGAGCTCTATTAGCTGTTCCAGCTTTTGTATGCCAGATAGGAGCAAGAGTATTGCGTATCTCAGTTTGGGTAATTTCTGAAACGGGTAAACAGCCTAATTTGGGGAGAATATGAAGACGTAATGGTAAAAACCAATGTCCGTCTTTTCCATCCCCTTTTAATTCAGCTTTACGACTTTCAAAAGCATCCACGGCAATATCTTTTAAATAATGGAGATTGCTTATTGCTTCACGCTTTTGTTTATTGCGTTCTTTAATAGGGTCACGACCCTCATGCAAAACAGAACGCCATTGATTTGCCAATTCACGCGCTTTTTTTAAAGAAACGTTTCGCAATGCCCCCAAGCCCATCTCACGACGGCGCCCATGAATGGTATAACGGTAAATCCATTGAGCACCTCCATCTTTACGCTTGTGAAGTAACAAGCCGGCACCATCGTTATATTTGCCAGCCCCTAATGTTGCAACAGATCTTGCATTAAGACGGTTCATAAGAGCCATTTTAAGTCCTTTCTTATACAAATTTTATCCACACACTCATCCCACTTGCTATGTGCAAACGAGTGGTTTTGATTGATTCAATATAAACAGATTTGAAATAAGAGAATCTTACGTTATTCGGGTCTTTAACTCAATATGAATAACGCTAGATTATCATTATAAATCAATAGCTTGTCACCAACTCACAAGCTTACGAAACAAACCTTCATGAGAGAGATCAGATACATTGCTGTCTTTCTCTAAACGTTCATCATCATGCATCATTCTGCCATCCATGAGGTACTCTCATATTCCGTTCTGCCGCTATAAGCTGGTCGCTTTTGTATTTCTTTTGGTGGTTTGTATGAAATACACATCAGTCCAAAGGCATCTGCCCCATGACTGGACCAATCATGCTCTGCTCCCAAGCCAATATTACGCTTCTCATCCCATTTCTCGTGATACCAGTTCAGTGCCTTACGTCCTGCTACTGTCGTCTTCTCATTAAACCAAACAGAAGGCAAAACACGGCGGACTGTTTCTATACGTATCTTAACAGCCCCTGCTCCCTGATTAGGGATAACTTTTGTTTGAAAGCCTGCCTGTTTAAGAGCGCTCTCAAAACTCACATTGTGTACACGGTCTCTTGTTGCACCATCATGGGGGAGAACCATCAATGCCTTCTCATAGCCATTCTGACGTAACCAGCCTATGTGCTCGGATAATGGCTGTCCCTGTGCTTCGTAATAATTAAGCACTCTAATTTCTCGCCCCACAAACTGTGCTATCCATATCGCCGTGGCATCTGCCTTGGCGCCTGTCCCCCCAATATCCCAAAAAGCACGTATTTGCATTAAAGGGTCACGAGCAACACGCCCTATCCGCCCCTCCTGCTCGGCTGCCAACATCTCTTTCTGATAATAAGCGCCTTGAACCGCTGTAAGATAAGCCCCTTCCCAGATATGCTTATAGGTCTCTGGACGGTTTCTCAGATCATCAAGCCGCGCTTCATTCAAGATCTTAGGAAACTTCGGATTATCTGACCAATTGATCTCTACACGCTTAATGGCTTCATTGTCTGAAAAGCGAAACCGCTTCTCAACGGGGGCATTCTCTCGCAACGGGTTCCATGTCACCCATAACTCTGCTCGCCACCCCTCGCCTTCTTCACGCAACGTTGGAATAAGCGTCTGCCAAGCCGTCTCTGTTACCGGCTCTGCTTCATCAACCCAACAAAGCAAAATGCGCCCCATCGATTTAATGCTCGCAATATTACGGTCCAGACCAGAAAACTGAAAGGCTACGCGACCATCTATCGACTTAATCGACGATTCCCCAACCTTGTAATAGTCCTTTAAAAAGTCATGCGCTTCAATGGCGCGCTTAATCTCCTCCAATGAACTTTCTGCCAAAGAATTCTGAAACTGACGTGCACAAAGTATAGTGCCCGATATCCCTTGCATACCAAATTGATAGCCTTTTAAAGCAGCCATCAAGGCAAATGATCTTGTCTTTCCAGACCCTCGTCCACCCCAAGCAGCACGCACCAAAGCCTTATCTGTAAAAATCGGTATAAGCTTTGGAACAATACTAATCTGTCGTGTTGTCATTGACCAAAGGCGCGATTTCTACACGCGTTATCACCTTAATGGCTCCCCCATCTTCACCTGTTACCTGTAAAGGCAACACCTTACCAAGCAACGCTAAATAAGCAGCGGGGCATTCCATAGCCTGCTTTTCCAAATAAGAAATCAAACCATCCTTGCCAATTTTATTCCCAGCATTCTCAGCAGCCTTAACCACTGCTTCTTTTAAAATGCGCGTCATCTTATTCGGAACGCCTTTGACACGCCCTTGACCTGCCTTTGGGGGTATACGCTTTTTAATGGGTTGTGGAGCCTGATGTGTATTTTCTGATGTCATAAAATACGCCCTCCAGATAATAAAAAACCCCGCATTTGCGGGGATTTTGAACTGTACATTTCCCTCTCTAGACACAATACACCTAAGTACAGCAATGTCATTAAATACGATTTGCTACACTTTGTCAACACTAAAATAACACATATTGATAATTTCAAAGGGAATCGGTTAAACAGCGCTTATAATAATTTAGGGATTTAAAATGATGAAATCATTATTCATAACACGCATCATAACATTTATAGCTTTCTTTTCTATATCAGCGCTACCTGCATCAGCGTCATTTGGATTTATAGACAAATTGACGCGTATGTTTACAAGTGTAGATACTAAAGAGAAGTATAATCAACTTTACAACAAATACGTAAGTGAATCATATATTGGCTCTATGCATTCTGAAAAGATACGCAAAGCAGAAGAACTTTCACTCATCATGGGCACAGAATATTCGTTTTTTAAACAGGAATATATATTGTATCGTCACATATTAGTTGTTGGTTGTGCATCCATTGTGAGTATATTGCGGGGTGATTATAATAAGGAGATGTCGCAAATGGATCTACCCAATGTAATAAAGCGTTTACGCGATGAATATGATTGGAGTGAAAGCGATTTGATGTGGGCATACGACGTGGTCAATGATAACGAGGATCCAATGATTTATTATGCAAAAAAATTTCTTAAGCGTTACGATTTCAGAAAAGAACAAGTAAATAACCTAGTATATCAAGTGAAAACAAATGATCATAAAGGTTTAAAGGAATCCATTGAATTTTGCAGAAACTTACAAACGATATACAATATAATGAAACCGTAATAGAGATTGTCATTTACGATCAAAATGTTTCTGAAGAGCATTAAGAGAAACACGTAATGAATTCACAAGATATGGTAGCATTTGATCTTCTACCACGAGGTACTGTAGTGCTGCATAAAGATTATACTGTCTATAGAGGCATTGGGCTTCTTTTAGTGCCTCTTGCGTGTTTATAAACTGCTCTGTTGCAAATGCTACCCATTTATCTCTTGCTTTGTCATCAGTAGATGATGGCATTTCGTCATAAATCGCATTAGGCAAGCCCTTTGCACAAAGGTAATCGTTTCTTACTTGTAGATATTGTTGCGCGGCATCATATTGCTCTTGAGTAAGCACGCCTTTTAAACAAAGTCGCCCTATATAAGTACCAGAAAGTGGATTTTTTGCCTCCTGTAGCGTTAAACCGAAGCGCTTTGCACGTATCTCTATTGCCAATTTATCAACGGCTTCACGCGGTGCTTTTGCACGTGATATACGTCCGTTTGGTTCTCTTACCTGCCCTGCTATTTTAGGGCGTCCCCTTTTTTTATTTTTTTTCATAACACCGCCTTTTATTTAAAAAGGAACACTGTCATTCATAACGGTATGGGGCGTATCAAGAGGTCTGTAAATGCTTCTGTCATAAGCAGATGACTGATCTTGATTATCATCATTTTTGCCATCTAAAAGCTTTAACTCGCCTTTGTACTGAGGCAATATGACTTCTGTTACATAGCGATCAACACCGTTTTTATCTTGCCATTTACGGGTTTGTAGTCGCCCCTCGATATAAACTTTGCTGCCCTTATTCAGATACTGGAGAGCTATTTTTGCAAGATGTGGATTAAACACCACAATGGAATGCCATTCGGTTTTGTCTACTTTCTTATTGGTTGCCTTGTCTGTATAGCTCTCAGACGTTGCCATTCGAAAATTGACCACCTCGATGCCAGATGACATTGTTTTGCTTTCTGGATTAGCACCTAAATAGCCAATTAAAATCACTTTATTAAGCATGTTTGTAAGTCCCATTAAATGATGTAAAGATCATAACATGTTTTATGTGTTTTTACAATGTTTTCAGTTGTCTAATAACAATTATTTAAAGTGTTACATTATGTTCTAAATCACTAAAGCGTGTAAAATCGGATTGAAAGGCAAGGGGAACGATTCCTGTCGGACCATGGCGTTGTTTTGCTATAATAACCTCGGCTTTACCCTTGGCTTGCTCCATTGCCTCTTGCCATTTGTTATACTCAGCAGTGCTTTCTTTGGGTTCTTCATTTTTGAGATAATATTCTTCACGATAAACGAACAGAACAATGTCGGCATCTTGCTCGATTGAACCAGATTCACGTAAATCGGAGAGTTGTGGACGTTTATCGGTTCGGTTTTCAACTTGACGCGAAAGTTGTGACAGAGCAATGATGGGAATATTGAGTTCTTTTGCAAGTGCTTTTAATCCGGTGGTAATAGCTGTAATTTCTTGAACGCGATTTTCTAATGAACGCTTTGAACCGCTTGTCATGAGTTGAATATAATCAATAATCAAGACATCTAGACCATGTTGTCGTTTAAGACGCCTTGCACGAGCGGACAATTGTGCAATAGACACCCCACCCGTTTGATCAATATAAAGAGGGATTGTTTGTAAAGAACGCATTGCGTGAATAATTTTTGCAAATTGCTCTTCTGAGATATTACCACGGCGCATATCAGAAGAAGAAACCTTTATTTGCTCTGAGATAATACGAGTTGCAAGCTGTTCAGTTGACATCTCAAGTGAAAAGAAACCAACAATACCCCCTTCATTGGCTTGGCTGTTATCACGCTTACGAGCATTGGCAATATTAAAAGCAATATTGGTAGCAAGCGATGTTTTACCCATCCCAGGGCGCCCCACAAGGATAATCAAATCAGATGCTTGTAATCCCCCCATTTTCTCATCAAGTGTTTTGATATGGGTAGCTATCCCTGAGAGCCTTGAAGAACGCTTTTTCGCAGCGCTTGCCATGTTAAGTGCTTTTGCAATGGCTGTATCAAAATTTTCAAACCCACCCCCATATTTTCCTTTTTCTGCTAGCTCAAATAACTGATTTTCAACAGTTTCAATTTGTTGTGATGTTGTAAGTTCTACAGAAACATCATAAGCTCTATTCACAACTTGAGTGCCAAGGTTAATTAAAGAGCGTCGGATAAACAGATCATAAATGACACTCCCATAATCTTTAGTATTAATGATTGTTACAGCTTCTTTAGCTAAACGCACCACGTAATTATATACAGTGATGTCACCAATTTTCGCATCATTTTCAACAAAGGGCTTAATAGTAATGGGATCTGCAACTTTTCCATTTTGAATAATTTGTGAAATGATATCAAAAAGCTTTTGATGCAACGGTTCAAAAAAGTGCTCTGCTTTTAAAAAATCAGAAACGCTATCAAGAGCATTATTATTGATAATGATAGCACCCAGCAAAGCTTTCTCTGCTTCAATATTATGGGGTAGTTGACGAAAAGAAGATTGTTCTTCTGTTTGAAAAGAAGGTAATTTAACAGCGTTCATTTTATTCATTATGATTTAAATTGATTTGATAAATGATAATTATAAATCACTGAATCTACAGTGTGAATCCCATTTTTATTTTACTTAACAGCTTGCTTTTTGATACGTTTTGTGCAATAAAGAGATGTTCTTTTATATTTCGATTGGTTATTTTAATCGTTTATTTAGATCGCTAGCTGTTTTGATAATAAAAGCCGTGTCTTAAAGGACGCGGCTTTTTTTTATTCTATCTTTTAGACGCCACAGCCGCTTTAATCAATTCCTCTACAGTCTTTATCTATCTACAAAAGGATATTAAACCTGTAGAAATCTCTTTTCTTCCTGTAACCCATGCCCCCAAAATAAGTTGCGTATCTCCAAAAACACGCGCCCTGCCACCAATAATTGCCTTTCCATAAGCACGTACATTACCGTAAACCTTCGCAAACCCATTAACACACGCCTCATCACAAATTATTGCATTTTCAAAAACCTTCGCATGCCCCCAAACCATAGCAGCATTATAAACCTTGGCATCATCACCAACCCAGCAATTGCCATCATGTGATAAGTTGTATTCACTTTCAATAAAGCCCCCTAAATCTCCTTTTTTAACACTTCCAAAACTTCTTAAAGCTTTAATGCGATAAAGTGTTCTAACTCTACCATAGAGATGGTCTTTAACTTCTGTAGTTTCATTAGTAAGTTCATATTTTTTGGATACAGTTTTAGTGGTCATAGGTAGCTCCCTAATCTAATATTCAAACAAATTTTTAAATGAAATGGTTATAAGGAGGCGCCCCCGCACCGCCCTATTGTTTAATTAAGCAGCTTCTTTTTCACATTCTAAATCGTCATCATTTTCCGATTCAAGATCAGCATCATAATAGTCTTCAAAATCATCATAATACTCATGACGATAATAATCATCTTCACTACCAAATTCGGGATATGCTTCATTCCAAATATGATCATCTGCTGTTAAAGAAGCGGCGCTATGAACATAAGAATCTCCTGAGATAAGAGCACCACATACAACGGCATCATCGAAAACACGCGCGTCATCACAAATATAAGCAGCACCGCTTATTTTTGCATTGCCTCCAACATGAGCATTATCACAAATGACGGCATCATCAGAAATATGAGCATGATCAGTTACATAGGCATTATCATAAATCTTTGCATTGCCTTCAATTACAACAGCACCTTTAATATGAGCATTCCCATAAAGACGCGCATTGCCTCCCATAAAAATAGCTTCAAAAATAGCATTCCCATAAATTTTTGCATTCCCACAAACGTCTACAAAAAAGCTTCTTACTTTTGCATTCCCAGAAACGCGGGCATTTTGAAAAACGCGGGCTTTATCATATACCCAGCACGTACCATAATGCGATAGGTTGCTTTCATTTTCTATAAAACCACCTAAATCCCCCGCCTTGACATCTCCAAAATCTTTTAAGGCGCGTATACGGTATAATGTGAGACCAGTCATATGATCTATTTCATTAGTCAATTCATATTTTTTGGATGGTTTTCTCTTTTTAACTGTAGCTTTCATGCTAGTAATCCTATTCGTAAGAAGGTTTCTATTGACACCCTATAAGGGCGTCGGGTGCTAGAAACACGGCGAATAGTCCGCTGTGTGCTTTCCCCTAAAAAGGGTATTGTATAACACACTACACCCGACATAAATCGTTATATGCCAATGATAGCATAAAAGAAAGTCAGTATTTTAAAAGGCATGGGAGAGGCTGTATCGTAACCTATCCGCTATTCGCTAAGTGTTTCTACACACTTGACGCCTTTCTAAACGAACCTTTCCTTAATGTCAATACGTATTTTTTATTTTTTTCACTTTTTTTCATTTTGATACCTACCTAATTGAATACCAAGTGCTTTCTCTAGCTCGTTGTCTATATCATCATAAGTTTTCACTGCTTTAACTGTACGTTTTTTGATTTCCCTATTCACCTCGTCTATCAACGCTTCGCAACTCAATACGCTTCTTGGCAAATCACCACCGTATATCCAAGCTTTCACTTGCGCCTTGGTACTGTAATCAACATTCTCAGGCATCTCATGATACTGACCACCGTCAAATTCTTCATATTCTCTTGTACCATCATCATATTCGTAAAGATTGTAAAAATA
>NZ_JBHIPD010000033.1:0-9186 GCF_042195865.1 Bartonella sp. AP36NXGY
AGCTTTAGATGCTTTTGGCTGTTCGAGTGGAATTTCCTCTGTCACTGGTTCAGACGATGTTTGTACGGCTTCTTGTTCTATCTGTTTAATTTGTTCAACTTCCTTGTCAGGCTTTATTTTTGTTTTAACATCAACAAAAGGTTTAGCGGCATTTGCACGCTTGAGACGTGCGTAGACTTGATTGGAAATCTCAACAAATGGATTATTGGGAGTTGAAGTTTCAAAACGAACAGTGCTTTTATTATCGCCAACAACACACATTGGCTTGGTGATGATTGCTTTCATCTTCGCTCCTTTTGAGGCAATGAATTAATGACATCATTGGTTACTGAATGGCGTTTGATATGTGCAAAATAGATTAGTCTGTTTTATCAATAAAAACAGTACTTTAAGCCCTCTTGAAAGCTTAATATTTTATCAAATTTTAGGGGATATTTTTGAATTTTAGACGCAATACAACCAGTGCCGTACTGCCACTAAATACGATTTTTCACGTATTGTCAATAGAAAAATCACGATATTGTGTATTTTTAATTTTTTTGATCAAAACTTAGTATTTTAAAAGCCAATCTTTAATTTTATACAAATAACAACATTTATGTTGTATTTAAACATTTTAGATGTTATATTATATTTATGAACAGTCAAGAATTAAAAAGATATCTTACGAAACATGGTTGCAGTTTTACCTCAGGGAAAGGTGGCCATTTGCTTGTAAAACGTGGTTCTAAAAAATCCGTTTTACCTATGCATGGTACGCGGAAAGAATTAGGAACGGGATTAGTTCAAAAGATTCTTAAAGATCTTGACCTAAGGTAAGTCTGAATATGGAGATGTAAATGAAATATGCACTTAAATTTATCAAAGATGACAATGATACTCTTCTTGTCGTTTCCAAAGACTTTCAAGAATTTATTACCTATGGTAACGACGAAAAAGAGGCTTTGGAACACGCTAAAAATGCCCTTTTAACAGTTATTATGGGGCGTTTCCAAGATCGAGAAGTGGTCCCTTTTGGAGCTCGTGATGCTGCCTATCCTTTTGTTGAAGTATCTTCATTAGTTATTTTAAAAATTGCAATACACAACGCTATGGTTGAAAAGAATTTACGCAAAGCTGATCTCGTGCGTCTTTTAAAACTTCACCCAATACAAATTGACCGATTATTGGATTTAAACCACGCAACAAAATTAGATGCTTTAGAATCCACTCTCATTGCTCTTGGAAAAGAGATCACTATCAATGTTCAAAATGCTGCTTAAAATTTAGCGGTTTTGTATAAAATGTTTATGAAGTGCATTCAGAGCAACATACAGCGAACCGACAAGATGTGGCAGTGATTGATCTTCACTAACAAGATACTGTAGCGCGGCATAAAGGTTGTGCTGTCTATAAAGGCATTGTGCTTCTTTTAGCACCTCTTTCATTGCTTCATAGTAATGAGTAGTTTTTTCAATCCATTGTTTTTTTGCCTCTTCATTTAAAGATGGAGTAAAGTCATCATAAATTGCATTTGGTAAGGCTTTTGCACAGAGATAATTATTTCTCACTTCAAGATATTTTTGTGCAGCATCATACTGATCTTGATTAATTACACCTTGCAGATAAAGCCGTCCGATATAAGTAGCGGAAAGCGGATTTTTTGCTTCTTCTATGGTTAAGCCAAAGCGTTTGGCACGTATTTCTATTGCCAATTTGTCAATGGGATTATGAGGCATTTTTGTCCGTGAAATACGACCATTGGGTTCTCTGATACATCCATTAATACGAGGACGTCCACGTTTTGCATGTTTTTTTCTTTTAGCCATATTTTTTCAATCAGAATGGGACGCCATCATTAAGAGATGCACCATAATTATCAGCACCTGAGGCAATAGCATAATTTTGAGAAGTAATGGGTGAGGGGTGTACAGATTGCTCTTTCTTTGCATCAAGCAAATACAACTCGCCTTTATATTGAGGCAAAATAATTTCTGTTGTGTAACGGTCATGACCATTTTTATCTTGCCATTTGCGGGTTTGTAATTTGCCTTCTACGTAAACTTTTGAACCTTTGTTGAGATACTGAAGTGCTATTTTTGCTAAATGTGGATTAAAAATCACCACGGAATGCCATTCTGTCTTCTCTATTTTTTGATTGGTCTTTTTATCTGTATAGGTTTCAGAAGTTGCCATACGAAAATTGACTATTTCTGTTCCAGAAGTCATTGTTTTGCTTTCGGGGTTAGCACCTAGACGCCCGATTAACATTACTTTATTTAGCATGTTTTTTCTTACCTTAAATTTGTATTTTAATACATAGAAAATCTTAGCATTATTTTCTTATTTTTTCAATTATTTCAGTTAATTAATCACATTTTTTAAAGCATTACTTTATAATCTTATTTGATAAACTCACTCAATAGCTGTGTTATAAAAAGGCAAGGCTTTTTTGCTTGATTTATTATTGACAATCGAACCTTTTTGTGCGATATTGGTTTTATCAAATTAAGGGGAGGCTAAATGAAACGAGAAGCGCTGCTTAGAGAGTTACGCAAAGAAGCCAGAAAAAAAGGTCTTCATTACAGTGAAGCTCCAGATGCAGGCAAAGGGTCACATTATTTGGTAACTTTTGGAGACAAAACAACTGCTATAAAATCGGGTGAATTAACGCCACTTTACGTGAAGATAATAAAAAAACAATTGGGAATATGAAACTCGTATTTCATACGTTTTTAATTTTTCGTTTCAAAAACATTTTGATCATAGTGAGGAGACCTAAACATGGAATATACGTATCAAGCAAAATTTGAAACTGATCCGGATGGTGGTTTTATTGTGACTTTTCCAGATGTACCTGAAGCAATAACAGCTGGAGAAAATAGAGTAGAGGCATTAGAGAATGCTGTTGAAGCTTTAGGGTTGGCATTACGGAGCTATTCTATGCGCGGTCTGCCTTTGCCTACACCACGGCAGTACAAAGACCTTGTAGAAGTTACGGTAGATGCGTGGAATGCTCTTAAGCTCGCAGTGGTAGAAGCCTTTAATGAAGCGAATATTACAAAAACAGAATTGGCACATCGTTTGGGTAAAAAAGAAACAGAAGCAAGACGCATTCTTGACCCCAATTATCCAACTAAGCTTCAAACTTTAGAGCAAGCACTGAGTGTTCTCGGCAAGCAAGTCGTTATTACAATAAAAAACGCGGCTTAACTATCTCCTCGCCTTTGAAGACGAGAAGATAAAATCATGTTTTTAAATCTAAGCAGCTTTTACAACAGATTTTTCTAAAACCTGTTTTGCTTCTTCAATGAGTGTTTTATACTGTTTGCTTTCTTCTACCAATGTAAAGGCTTTAACAAGATGCATGTGGAGAGGGCCATAAATGTAAACAGCCTTTTTAGTTGGAGACATTTTATCCCAATCTTTTGGAAAATCAAAGCGTGTATCACGGTCATTATCAACAGATTGGCTTTTTAACTTTTTTTCACACTCGATAAAGTAACGACGAGCTTGTCTGCCTTTCTCGTTGCGTTCAACCATGGAAAGCTCTTTTGCCATATCTAAAGTGAGATGGTATTCTATTACTGTAACAGCTCTAGATTTTGCGCTTCCCAATTTTGGGAACCGCAAATCTTGTGTTTTTATGAAGTCTTTACCTTCTTCAAATGTATATTGATTAATACGATCCGTAATCCAAGTAGCGAAACGTTTTCCTATTTCCATGAATGCGTGTAACTCACGAGCATTGACCGTTTGCACAATTTCTTGTTCAATAATTTTTTCTGATATTTTAATAAGAGTGTTCATAATATTGGTTCCTTTGTTTTAAAAGTTTAAGTATCCAGGGCTAAAACAACCGAACCAATTCAGTCCTTCACATCTTTAGGTTACCCTTGGACATACATGTGAAGACCCTGGACAAAATTTCTTATGATGGGCAACAGATCTTTCGGGATACTATTGAACCGATTGGTTACAGGTGTTTTAAGCCTGCTTCGTAACCTAATGGCTTTTAAAAATTTGTCAAGTTGTTCCTGATATGAGTTAGCATCTAATCATTGTTTTTTCAGAAGCTTCTGAAAATTTTTTGATCTCTCTGTTGATCTCGTCTATAAGAGGCTCGTAATTGAGAACGCTTTTCGGAATATTCCCACCGTAAACCCACGCTTTCACTTGCGCTTTGGTACTAAAATCCGCATTTTCTGGTGTGGTATAATACTGACCGCCATCAAACTTTTCACACTCTCTTGTACCGTCTTCATATTCGTAGAGGTTGTAAAAATACTCCTCTGCTCCATCTCCCCAAGGAACATACCCAACAGCCGTTGCGATAAACTTTTTTTGCATAGGCTGTTTACGTTTTTTAAAGAATCTTCGTTTTAATATTTCCATGTTTTAATTCCTATTTTTACCAATAGGTTAATTTGCCTCAAATTTGACCGTACAGAGCGTTTTGTATTGCTGGTGTGTTTTCATAAAATCTTTAAATCGCTTTGTACGGTACATTTTTGATGATTTAAACGCATATCTAATCACAAAACCATCAGCACTTTTCACTAGTTTGCTGTTTTAAGCCGCTTTTGAATTGCTACTGTTATGTTGCTCTTCACTAGGCTTGCCTATTCGCATGCATGAGATGGGTTTACCTCCTAATGCCTTGTTGCGCGTATTTTCAACAGCGATAAAAACTTTCTCAGCAGTGCCATAAAGCCTGCTTTCTAAATCACGACAATACTGCGCAAGATCAGCACAAGAGGGAACAAAGGTTGTTGATAGACCTTTGGCTTCTCCACGGATAAGATTTTTAACAGCTTGCAACAAAGACCAGAGTGAGATGCCGTTAAGAGCCGCGATATAAGCCTTTGCACGTGCCTTTGGATTCGAAACTTTTTGCATTGTCAAACCGCCTTCAAGCACATCAAGAGCCTCAGCAATATCTTCAACAGACGCTTTCAAGGAAAGCAAGTTTTGGACTGTCTGATACACTCCGAAAGCTTGTTCCTCCAGTGCTGGTGTCAATTTCATGCCACTGATCAAGGTCCATGGACAATCCCTTGTTATACATCGTATCATCTGATCTGTAATGTTTTGAAGCGGATTCACTAAATCCTGCTTTACGGATAAGATTACGGATTGTTTCTCCGGTACCACCACAAGTTCTTTGATCTTTTGAAAAGTTTCCATTGCTTCCACCATTTTTGTTCGTGTTTTTTGTTTTTTCTAAATCATCAACCGCCTTGCGCACCCAGTTACGCCACGTTGCTTGCCAATCGATTTTTGTTGCATTTGCTCCAGCTTTTGAACGCCAGTAATCTCGAAACTTTGCGATTTCGACTTTGACACGCTCTGAAGGCAAGCCCTCTTCGATTGCAAAATCGTAATCGGGTTCAAAGTCTTCAGGCAATCGACAGCCCCGATTAGCTTTTGACCGCTTGGCTTTTTCCGGAACGTTTTCTTGCTCGTGAATGAGAGGTTGGTTTTCTGATGATGTCGCGTTTTGCTCTGATTGGCTCTCAACAGCATCAACCTCAATTGGCTCTTCAACCAAATCGGTTGTTTCTAAATTTTCAGAACCAATTTCTTTTTTTTCTAAAACGATAGTTTTAGTTTTTTTATTATATATGTTATTGTCTA
This sequence comes from Bartonella sp. AP36NXGY, assembly GCF_042195865.1. Lineage (NCBI taxonomy): Bacteria > Pseudomonadati > Pseudomonadota > Alphaproteobacteria > Hyphomicrobiales > Bartonellaceae > Bartonella > Bartonella sp. AP36NXGY. Next base: position 5,617 of record NZ_JBHIPD010000033.1, read on the forward strand.
TGTTAATGTGTTTCATCATGATGTCATCATGACCTCGTGATGACGTCATCATGACATCATCATGGTTCTTTGATGAGTTATCTTTATGCTTATTTTTCTTAGTATTTGCAGCTTTTATAGCTTTTTCTGAAAGTTTATTTAGATTCTCATTGCAATTTTTTAATTCTTCTTCAACATCGAGATTCCATAAACGACCATCTTCTAAACGAATGATGTATCCCTCTTCTAGCAAAACATTCAATGCTGTCTCAAATTTCTTTACTGAATAACCAGTGTAATGAGATAAAACTTTAATATTACAAAAAAGAGGTTCACCAGTACGAAGCATGCGAAATCGCAATCTCATATAGATATTACCTTCTACAGGAGGTAAATAATCGACGACCACCGCCCATTTATCGGCAAACAGTCTCGTCCATGGTATTTTACCGGACATGTATATCCCCTTCTTTCATTAAATATAAAATTGCCAAAGCATCTGCTTCGTTGTCGTCACAAGGCGCGTGACCTTTTGCACGCATTGCCTTAATCATTTCTGCTTTTGAGGCATTTCCTTTGCCTGTCATTGCTTTCTTAATGGTAGCAACGGGAATGCCTTCATATGGTATCTGATGATGTTCACACCACGCTGTTAAGGTTGCTAGAAAGCCCCCATAAATATGAGAAGCGTCTGTACCCACATGCCGGCGTACCTCTTCAAAATACACTGCATCAATTTCATCAACAGACCTTTTTAGTTCAGAAAGCCATTTCTTAAAGCGCAAGTAACGCATGCCACCGCCTTCAAAACGGCGTGATTGAAAATGTTCTGTATCACTTGTGATAAAACCATCTGCATCACGAAGCGCCCAGCCAGTCTTAGTGCCTAGATCAAGACAGAGAATGGTTTGTGCATTAGTGATCATAATCCCCTCTTAAGGCTCTACGTATTTATATGCGTGCTATGACAGAGCGTGTTGTGACTGCTTGTCTTGAAAAAATATTTATGAAAAAGTATCCTCCCAGCGATTCTAAAAAAGTGGGGGGAGTTATGATGCAAGAATGGGTAGTTGATAAGGTTGTATTTTTATTGCACCGGATAAATGATAGTGCTGTATTTTTGCTGCACTGGATAAGTGATAATCTTACGATTGCTCCTATCATTGCTACGATAGTTACTGGAATGGTGACACTTTTTGTGCAACAACGAAGCTTAAAAAAACAACTTAAAATCTTCCAACGACAAACTATAGCATCAGAAATCCAGACAGCTATTCTATTAGAAGATAAAAAAGTACGGGATTTGGGACCATATTTAAAATTGAAGGCAATATTCCTCCCACAAGAATATAAAGGTACCTCCCATGTTAAGGTAAAGCTGTGCATTAAAAATCTTACGACACAAGATATGATGATAAAGAATATACGCATATCGAAAAACAGTCCCTTTAAGTTTGTTAAAAACGCTTGCCCTTTTACTCAATGGAAATTTGACTCTTCGGAGGGACATCTCGTTATTAAAAGGACAACGCCCAAACTCATTGCGTTATGTCCCGAAAATATAAAATCAAATGCTTCATCAGAGTATGCTTTAAATTTTTTTATTATATCCGCTAAACGCTGTACTTTTTTAGATTTCATGATTACCTGCCGTAAGCCTAATTCTCGCAACATTGCAAATTTTACACTTGAACACACTTCAATTGTTAATCCAGAGGAAACATTCACTGTTCATTTTTGGGCTTCATATCCACGTTTAAAAGAGACTTATTATGAAGTTAATCCCAAAGATCCGCTTTTAATTAACGACCCTCATTTTTGGGATTAATGACACCAGAATTAAAAAACTTCTCCTGCAAAAATAAAATCGATCAATCTTGGTTCTTCTTTTTTGTTAATTAAGCAAATGATTTTATTATTTAATTTATCAATTAGCTCCATTTGTGAAGCCAACTTTAATCTTTGTTCATACAGGGTCTTATTTTTTTGCTTAATTAAAGTGGGTAGGTTTTCAAGTACTACTTGCTGTTGTTCAATTGACTTATCTCGCTCTGCAAGAGTGGCTTCATGCCATCTCATCCAACTATCAAATTTTGACTTATGCCATTCTTCTCGTTTTTTAAGAATTGTTGTGTGAGTTTCGTGTCGTTTCACAAGATCTTCTACGCTACAGTCACGACATGGTACTTTTCTCCATTCTTCCACCAATCTATTTCCATTCTTCATTTTCGTATTACAACCTATTAATCTACAAAACTGGGTGTAGATCTTCTTCAATATTCCGTTTCTCATGATCTTTCTTCTTTAAGAGTGTGAATGGTGCTGTTGATGTTCGTTATTATCTGTAGAAGCAGCAATAAAAGCAGGCATAGAGCTAGAACTATCCTTCAACTTTTGCAGCTTTAGATAATTTATTACGGAGATAGATCCTCTTTTTTCCCACTTGCAAACAGCTGCTTGAGTTACACCAAGCATTTTCGCCATTTCTGATTGTGTCCAATTAAATTTGCCCCGTATTGACTTAGTCAAATTCTTAAAATCTTCTCGTTGATCCATTTACAAGCTCCAATTACAGCTTTGTCTTATTTTATTCATATAATTATAGTTATATAAAGTCAATAAAATTTATCTTTATCAACGATAAAAAAATAAGGTAAGCAGAAGTATGAGTAATAAATCTAATATTATAAACACATTAAAAAAGATTTTGACCGAGTTTAACTTAACGCAAGAAGATGTAGCCAAACGGCTAAACGTAACACAAGCTTCAGTGTCTAAGTGGTTAAAAGATTCTGATCCACGCGGCTCTAATAGAGATGCCATTTTAGAATTATATAAAGAACTAAAAGGGGATAATCACTTCACAACTTTTGTTCCTCTTATGGGGTATATTGGAGCAGGAACACAGATAGATCCAAGTTTTGAACAAATCCCTGAAGATGGTCTTGAACAAGTAGAAATTCCTTTTGCTTTACCTGATGATATGGTTGCTTTTGAAGTTAAAGGAGATTCTATGATTCCAGCCTATAAAGATGGAGATATGGTTATCGTAAGACGGCGCCAAATTAAAACAATAGAATCCTTTTTTGGCAAAGAAGCCGTTATTTTAACACATGATAATAAAAGATATATAAAGCAGATTAGCAGGGGCATGAATGGTGAAATAGATCTGCTTTCTTGGAATGCCTTACCTATTAAGAATGTTAAAATTGTGTGGGTTGGAGAAATATTTGCTATTTTGCCAATAAGTTCTTACAGCAAGATGATTCGGACTTATCGCTAATTATCCTCCCCTCTTATTCAGCAAGATATTATAATATTTTTTATAAAAATATAATTTTTTATAATTTTTTGCTTGCTGTTTTATAATTATAGTTATATAAGTAATTATACAAACCACGCACAAACAATCGCCAAGAGGCGTTAGGGAGGAGAAATTATGGAAAATACAATTCTTATAAATTCTGATGAAATCTTATTAGTTGTCTATGATGATGATCAAAACATTGGTCGATCGGGACCACTGGATGAAAGCCAAGTTCTAAAAATTATTGACGAGGCAGATGATGCAATCCAAATCTTTCGCATCAA
>NZ_JBHIPD010000034.1:0-8969 GCF_042195865.1 Bartonella sp. AP36NXGY
TCTCTCTGCTTTCTGTTTTGCTCGTTTGAGATCAGCACAAAACTGTTTTGAGAAAGAAAGCGTATGATCATAAGCTTGTTTTCCAAGCAAGCCAATTCTAATGAGCGCTTGTATGATCTCTCTAAAAGAATAGATTATATAGAAGTTCGGGAATTTTGATTCCGTTGATTCTTTTAACTTATTTTCTGCCTATCCCGAACCTTTTTAGAGCTTATTCTCGATCATTTAGTTCTAAATTTATCTTTTATTTTCTCTTCTTTCAGATATTAAGAAAGATGGCTGTGAGAGAAGGAATTGTGTTAGAGATCTGCTAAGGTTATTGTGTTTCAAAGGTTGCTTTTTAACACCTTTTGAACTATATTACCACCTTATTGTAAGGTAGGAGTATAGTCATGGCTACAACTGTTAAACTGTCTGATGATCTCATTAATGAGGCTAAGCGTTACGCGTCTGTTTATAGCCGCTCGGTTCCTAAGCAAATTGAATATTGGTCGCGTATGGGCAAAATAGCCGAAGAAAATCCAGATCTCTCTTTTCAATTTATTCAAGCAATCTTACTTGGACAACAAGAAAATGCAGATGGCGATGTAACAGCATTCGAATTTGGCTGAATCTATGCAAGTTTTACAAACCAATTCATTTAAAAAAACTGTCAAAAAACTGCATGCCAACCAAAAACAAGATCTAGACCAAGCTGTTCGCGTCATTATGAAAACGCCCAACATTGGTCAAGCCAAAACAGGTGATCTTTCTGGTGTTTTTGTCTATAAATTTAAAATGGCCAAGCAATTGACGCTGCTTGCTTACAGCTATGAAGATCACACGATTACTTTGACCTTGTTAGCACTTGGCTCTCATGAAAATTTTTACCGAGATCTTAAAGCATAATATATTTTACAACTTGATAGAGGCACACAGCATTAATTTTACTAAAGTTCTCCAGTGCTAAAGGTATTAAACCAAAATTTATAGACATGATCAAGCTATATTGGGCACCTAATTGCGGCATAATATTTTTAGCTAAACCGATTGGAGGACTTTGCAGCAAAGGAGTACTGCACTCATCTGCTATTACATACCTCTAACTTGAGTTAAAAACAAAGCTCTTCCGTACACCCCAACAAATGGCTTTGTCATGATAGAACTTTACTAGATTAGAGGTAAGTCAGTAGCATCTGTTATAAATTTAACGCTTCGCACTTTCCTCGGTAAATTCAAGCCGCAAATACTAAATACAACTAAGTCCTATAGCTCAATGCGCACATAATCATGCATGGTGTTTCTACGCTCAACAAGTTACACCTCAGTTCTCTTGCGCAAATACGAATAAGAAGGGTTTAATTTGCTAATTTTAGCTCAGTCTTAAGTACAACGTCTGGAAAGGCTACACGTGCCTGCTGCATCAACGTAATATTAATGCCATAGAAAAATCCCTTACTATCTGCTATAGCTTCATAAGGATTGCCTATAATGTAAAAAATGAAAAATAATATAAAATAAATTTACAAAAATGATTGACTAGGATATTAAAGCACGATAATGATTCATGCAATGCAAATCCGCAAGAGGAGATAAGGTATTGCATTTTAATTGAAGGTTTAGTCTTTAAGGAAAGTAAAAGCCTTATCCAACTAAGGCTCCGTGGGGAGGGGGCCATTACATGCAAGAACAAACATTTGTAAATTATAAGAAAAATGCTTATGAATTGGGCGTGGAGCGTTTACGCTCTATGGAATTGGTCGAGACTCCTTCAATTCTTGAAGAAATGGCCGATGTTGCCCCTGATCTCGCAAAATTCATCATCTCTTTTGTGTATGGAGAAATTTATGAGCGACCTCACTTAACAAGCCGTATTCGGCAGCTTGCCACCGTTGCCATCTTTGCAACTCTCGGTAATGCAAGACGGCAACTCAAATTCCACCTTACCAGTGCTCTTAATATTGGGTGTAGTCCTGCTGAGCTGATTGAAGTAATGATACAGTTGGCACTTTATGCAGGGTTTCCAGCAGCCTTAAATAGTGTTTTTGCTGCAAAAGAGGTCTTTGATGAAAAGCAACTAGACTTCATATCTAGTTGCGGCTCGCCATTAGTATGCGAGGATCGCTACGAATCTGGACTGAAGGCACTAGAACATATTGATGGCCCCGATGGACAAATGATTATTAAGACACTGGGTAGCATTGCTCCAGACTTAGCTCGTTTTGTTGTTGAGTTTGGGTTTGGTGATATCTACACACGGCCTATCCTCAACTTCTTTGAACGGGAAATTATAACGGTGGCAGCGTTAGGAACGTTAGGAACTGCGATTCCACAGCTGAAGCTGCATATACAGGGTCTGCTTAATGTAGGTGGCACGCCCGAACAGGTGATTGAATTAGCAATTCACATTGCTCCTTATGCAGGCTTTCCTGCAGCGATTAATGTCGTTGAAATTGCTAAAGAAGTTTTTGTCTCACGCAAGGAGACATAGAGAAATTTATTTGCCAGCAACATCATTATTATCAAAAGCGTGATACTTACGAATTTAATTTTTTTCTTAATTTCAAGGAGAATTTAATGTCTACACCGTATCTTTTAATTACAGAAATATATCCTAAAGAAAACCAAACTCTTACAGTAGCTAAGAAATGGAGGCAGATCACAGCAGAAAAATCTGAGCAGCAGGCTACGGTGTTTGTATCTCTTGATAATAGGACTGTTCTGCAGTTGAGAGCCTTGCCCTCATTAAAACAGATTGAGAGCTTGCCGGGGATATGGGAGCTTGAATTAAAATTATTGGGAGAAGATCTTGTGAACGACTTTCGTCGTCAACTTTTGACCTATGTTGAATCGGTAAAAGTGCTCAAGCAGTCTTTGCCTAGCACACCGTATCTGCAGCTGCGTCATATTGAGGTTCCTCCAAGCCGTTTTACCTCCTACCGCCAATGGCGAGACAAAACCATTTTTGACGTAGTACGCAAGGCATCTGAGGTTGAAGAGTTTATTGCTTATCATTCCATCATTAGTACAGAGCCGGGTGTTATGTTTCTCTCCGGTTTTTCTGTTGATCCTGAAATCTATAAGAGCCTTTTTTCTTCTCCGCGCTATCAAGAGATAATTAAAAAGGCCGGAGACAATTTTATCACGGGTGGAGAAGGTGGACTTTATACAAAAATTTACAAACGCTTTATTAATTAACAACGAACTACGGCGACAGCTGTAAAACTAAGCTGCAGCTTTTGGTTTGAGTGGAGGGTAGTGATTGCTAAAAATGAGCGCTTACTCTTCTATAATATTACCGAAAAGCCATGTATGTTTTAAGTAATGTAATTATTTTGGTAAATTTTTGCTTATATTTGATCAATAACGTAGTTACCGATTTTTAAAGCCATATAATAATTTTATGAAGAGTATGTTTTTATTTCAAATAAATCAAAGAGATATAAAAAGAGAGTTAAAATTAGTTATAATTTTGAGGCAGGGAGCACAATGAAAAATACATCTAATAAGAAAATTTTTATAGTTGGCAATAAATTTCATGAATTTAGTATACATGAAAACGTTAAGACTTTTGGGGAAATTTTAGAGATAATACGTACAAATTCCTTTGCCAATTTACCTAGTAATAGTCAACTTGTTAGCGGTCAAGGGTTAACAGAAGTTCAAGCTCAAGCTCTTTATGACCAAGGACTATATCCACTCGCAGCCCACGGGATTGATATTTCTCCTCTACTACAGCGTCCACTTCGCGTTAGCCGCCTGCAAAGTCATAAGCACTACATCAGAAATGCGATTATCTCTCACCCGAAACGTTTAGATGAGCATAATTTTGAATCTCACTTAATATTGGATGAACGGTCAGAACTAATGAATGATCATCAAACTGGACAACATATACAAGGTATGGTGTTGATTGAAGCAGCTCGTCAAATGTTTTTAGCAGTTACTGAGGAATATTTTATCGGAGATAACTGGACGGAGCCGTATTACTTCGTGTTAAATAGCCTGGCTGCCAATTTTACAGGGTTTGTATTCCCTCTTGACGTTGTTTTTAACTATCGAATTAACTCTAGCGATATATCCAGATTATCTCGCCTTCACTTCGATATAACTATATCAGTTAACCAAGGCGACACGAGCGCCGCTACTCTTTCCTTTCAGTTTACTGCTTATCATGCAGAAAAACTAAAGAAGAATGAACACAAACAAGCGATTAAATTTCTTAACAAGCAAACAGGTAGGGACTCTATCTCGCGGAAAGCTGAGAACCTTGAAAATGTTTATCTTGCGTAGAGGCATTATCTATGAAAACAATAATGTACGAACTAAGTTTGACTACACAAGGACCGACTTATCCCCCGAGCGAAGTAATGGATGAAAAGGGAAATTTTATTGTTATTGGACAAATCAATCGCATGAATTCCCATGGAGAACTTACCTCAGAGTGGGGAAGAGCTTTGGTATCAACCTCTACTGTAACTCCTGAATTCGGCAAGAATGCTCCCTACGATATCATAAAAGAACTTTCAGATCCTCTTTCTAGTAGTGATGCCTCTCTTGTATTACATACTCTGCCCTTACCATTACCATGCAATAATTATCCAGTAATATTTGCACCAGCGCAATGCCCCAATGCGAAAAATATTTATCTGCCAAGCTATGGCTTCCATGAAGTACCAATACCAGACGCTCGAAACCAAGATGGTAGAAAGATTACTGCGCCGATAACCCTTGAACAATGGTGTAAAGCGAAAGGATCCATGGAAGTTTCCGTCCCTAACGACCAACGAACAGGACATTTTCGTTTTGAATTTTTGGGGTTAATTCCTAACAGTCTTTACACAATTATGGCACTACGGCAACATGATCTGAATCCCCATGCACCTACACGACCCGGCCCACTTGGTCTTCCCAATATACTACTGGCAGATGCTGATGGGCATGCCTTTTATCAAGCAATATTACCCAATCCGTTTCCATCTGTGAACGATCCCTCTGCTAATCGAATAGTAAATATCGTCTTGCTTTGGATGAGTTATCAAATGAATCGAGGCGGTGCGATCGGATGGTATGGCTTAGGAGGGGATGTCCACGCGCAGCTAAAGCTCAAAAAAACAGGTTTCTGGGAATTCACAACAAAGGATTAATATTACGAATAAATCATATCCATGCTTATAAAGAACAAACAACATTATAAAGTATTTAATTTTTTTTGAAGGGAGAAATTAATAATGAGCCTTGCGTATGCATTCTTCGATGTAGATGGCACCCTTATTCGGAGCAAGAGTATGCTCGCTTTCCACGATTTCTGGTATAAATCTTGGCTAGGTTTTTCAACCAACGCTCACCAAGAGGAATATGCAGATACTACTGCTATTTTACGTGCACACCATGATAACCAGAGTCCGCGCAGCGTAATAAACCGTCGCTTTTATGAATTTTTTGCCGGACGTGCTGTAGCAGAAGTAACAAGATGTGCAGAAACTTGGGCAAAGCGCGCGTTGATTAATCCTACTTTCTTAATCCAAGAAGTAGTAACAGAACTAAAATCCCATCATAGCCAAAAAATTGAGCCGGTCTTAGTATCCGGCTCTTTTATAGAAATTCTAGCCCCCATTGCAGAACATCTAGGTGTACCTTACATCTTGGCCACAAAACTATTGCATGATGGGCAAAAATATAATGGCCGTTTCGTCCCTCCGCAAACGATCGGCGTTGGAAAAGCGCTTGCGATTCAGGATTTTATTGAAAAACATGGTGGTGACCTTAAGAACTGCTGGGCCTACGGTGATGATATTTCCGATGAGCATATGCTGAAGCTTGTAGGTCATCCTGTCGCTGTTATTGGCGATCCTTTGCTTGAGGCGTATGCTCACAAGCATGGTTGGCGCTGTTTAAATCTACCTAAAGAATCACAAACTCTAGCATTCTCCTCTAAAAAGGTATTTCCTTTTAATGAGACGTCTTTACATGAAATATCAGTTCTTTAGTTATTCAACCTAATCACAATAAACTTTAAGGCTATCTTATTATTTAAACAATTTAATAATACTCAATACATTAAACATAATACAGTAATACATAATGCATGGCTAAAAATAAACTAGCTGAATATTAATGATTACAACTTCAGGTATAGAAAATGCTAAACGAAATGATAAAAAACACGACCGGAATTTACTCACAACAACAGAAACGTATTTTAGTCACAGGAGGCGCTCGCGGCATCGGTAAAGCAATTGTTCTAAACTTATTGAAAAATGGTCATAAGGTAGCAAGTGCAGACATCATTGACATAGAACTACCAACCTCCATCGATACGGCAAGCTTATGTAAATTGATTGTTGATATCCGCGATAAAGAAGCCATTGACTCTTCTGTCCATAAGGTTATCTCAGAATTTGGTGGTCTTGATGTCTTAGTTAATGTAGCAGGCATTTGTTATAGTGGCGATCCAGAAACAATTGATGCTCAAGAATGTGCTGAAACATTTGATGTGAATATTAAAGGAATGTTCTATATAACAGCTGCTACTTTACCCTATCTAAAAAAGGAAATTCGCGCCGATATTATAAATATTTCATCCATATGGGGTGTAGAATACAATCCTTCTTTAATTTCATATTCTTCTTCTAAATTTGCCGTAGAGGGCTATACTGGTGGGTTGCGCTTATGGGGAATGCCACAAAATATTCGTGTTTGTTCAATCCAAGTTGATAAAGTTAATACGGATTTTCGTCGAAATTTTAAAGGATTCCCAGAGATACCTCCAGAGAATCTTGCCAAAATGCTTCACCCAGATGACATTGCTTCCGCGGTCAACTTTATTCTTTCCTCATCTAATACCGCACAAATTTCTTCTATACGTCTCGATGCTCCACTTTGGTATCAAGTATAAGGATCTATCCAATGAAAATCACGCCCAGAATAGCTCTTGTCTTAACCCTCGTAGGAACCTTTTTTTGGGGTTCCAATTTCCAAGCCACTAAGATAGCTTTAACGACTGTTTCTCCATGGACAGCTTCTTTTGAGCGGTTTCTCATTGCCGTAATCGCCATATTTTTAATTATGATTTTCAAAGAAGGCTTGCGGTGGCATGTTTTATCGCAAAATTTTATTTCTTATATTTTCCTAGGGATTATCGGTGTGGCAGGGTTTAATGGCGCTTTATTTGTTGGCTTGCAAACGTCAAATCCCATAACAGCCTCCCTCATCATGGCGACAACCCCTATTAGTGCTAATATTATTGAAGCTATCATGAATAAATCTTTCCCAACCTGTGAGAGGGTTATAGGGATGCTCATTAGCATGTTCGGGGTCTATTTAGTCATAACAAATGGGAGATTTTTGTCTAACCATGTTTCCTTTGCCAAAGGAGATATTATGATTCTTTTAGGTTCCATTGGTTGGGCGTTCTATACCGTGGGCACGCGGTCATTTGTCAAGAACGCAACCCCGCTTGAAACAACAAGCTGGACGATGCTCTCTGGCACCGTCGCCCTTGGCGTCCTAACCTTTTTATTCGAATCCCCTCTTCAAGAAACGATGTCTATGTCCGGTGCTAGTTTATTCGCACTCCTTTGGATGGGGGGTGCAGGATCAGTTTTAGCCTACCTATTTTGGAATATTGGAATAGCGATCCGAGGTCCGGGTAAGACGGCGATATTTTTCAATTTTGTACCTATTTCAGCCTTATTGGTGCAAATCCTGTTCGGCTTCATCCCTCAAATCATGCAAATCATAGGCGTTTTTGTTACGATTTTTGGAGTTCTAATCGGACAAGGCTATATATTCAGCTTACTAGGATCTAGAAAAGCCGTTCCCAATGCGCATAAAGAGTAATATACTTTTTAAGATGAATGGAAATTGGCGTGTTATTTTTCGCTTTATCGGAACAGATGTGGAGCTTGTTGATTATCAAGATTACCATTGATGAAAGGAATGAAAACAAATGACGCATAACCCCGCCCATTCTAGTGAAGTTCTAAAAGTAGCTTTTTTAGAAGAAATGGGGATAACAATACAAAAATTAGCGTATCGTCCTCATATAACAAAATACGTATTTATTGTCAAATAATATTTTATCTTTTTTTGATATTTTTTTGTATTTTTTAAATACGTTGTGTATTGATAATATCTTATGATTATGAATTGCTTCTTTTATATTTATATGCGTTTAAAGCTATATTATGGGCTTTATGAAACGATTGCGTTATGTTTTGAATCTATACATCTATAATATTTAAAAAGGCTCTCATAATGCGTATTTTTATCTTTATAACCTATCAGTTTTTTTACTAAATGAATTTAAATTTTTTTGTGAATTTTGTTTATAATACATTTAAAATTTAATAGCCTCTTATAGGTGCTCTCTTTATAATCAATGCGTTCATTTACAGTTTAGTTATTTGAAGCTGCTGTTTTTACGCATTTTCTATAGCTGTTATATGCTTTATAGCCATGGCATCATTTTTCATGTTCATAAGAGAAATGATAAATAGGATATATGATAATTGTGATTTATAGACCGTTATGAAAACACTTATGAAAACATCTCAATAGAAACTGATCATTATAGAGATGAGCAAAATCCCTTTTAATAAACTTTTGTCAGTCTTGTCAGTTCTTTTTAGAACCTATATCATTTTTTTTAAATGATAAAAAATTAAAATCATTATATTTCAATAAGTTAAGTTTTATGAATTTTTCAAAATACAACTTATTAAAACAGCCATAACAAATAAATACAACTGTAAATATATATTTGTCAGTTTGTGTCAGTACATTGAATCGACAAAAGTGATCATTTAGTGAATGATTAAAACATGTCTTATGAGAGTATGTGATCTTTTAAAGCCTTTCAAAAGAAAGGGATTATAATCATAAGAAATGCTATCAAGACCATTATGGTTATGAGTTTTGACGGTTGCCTCTTTTAGATAAAAAAACGATAAAAAGTAAAAACGTTATTTTTCAATGTGTTAATATTT
>NZ_JBHIPD010000035.1:0-8867 GCF_042195865.1 Bartonella sp. AP36NXGY
TGCTCTACGATTGATGAAAAGAGAAAAAAGAAATTTGGAGAAATAATTGATGAAAACCTATACCTTAGATGATGTTGTAATATTAATTGATAAAGTGAATAAATATGATGATGAGATTATCCATTTTCGTACTGAAGATGATGCAGTTGATGATCTTGTAATTGAAAGGGCTGAGAAAGCTCTTGGTTTACAATTCACATCCTCTTACAAGAGTTTTTTGAAACATTATAAAGGTGGGGACATTAGTGGTGAAGAAATCTATAGTCTTTATGAGCATCCTATAGGTGTTTCTGTTAATGACGTTGTTTTCCAAAACTTAAATGATAGAAAACGTGGTTTTACGACACCAGAACAGCTCGTTGTGAGTTATGATCTTGATGAAACCTTTTACTTTGATTATACGCAGTTTCGGGATGGTGAATGCCCACTCTATGTCATGTTTGCGGATGAGGAGTCCGAATATTACGCCAGTAATTTTTATGAATTCCTATGCAAAAGAATTAAAGTACACGCGGGAGTTGAGATACCTGATGGTGATCAACCGATTGAAAAGATTGAGAACACTCCCACTCCGCAACCTATCCCTTTTTACAAGAGTTTTTGGAAAAAACTATGGAAGAGGTGAAATTGATAGAGGGAATATGGAGCGTTTATAACGCACGTTTTGAGGTTCATCTATGAAAACCTATACCTTAGCTGATGTTGCAGTATTAATTGATAAAGTGAATAAATATGATGATGATATTATCAATTTGGGTAGTGAAGATGATGAAGAGAATGAAACAGATGATCTACAGATTGAAAAGGCGGAGAAAGCTCTCGGTTTACAATTCACATCCTCTTATAAAGTTTTTTTAAAAAAATATGGAGGAGGAGAAATTGGTGGTGATGAAATTTTTAGCATTTATGGAGATTGTGGGGAAGGTGTTCCTGCTGGTGATATTGTTTACCGAAACTTACTCAATAGAGAACGTGGTTTTGTGACACCAGAGCAGCTTTTCGTTAGCAGAACAGATTTTGGTGAAACCTTTTATTTTGATTATACGCAGTTTAGGGATGGAGAATGCCCACTTTATGTCATGCTTCCATCTGAAGATTGCGAATATTACGCTAGCAATTTTTATGAATTCCTTTGCAAAAGAATTAAAGAAAGCGTGGGAGCTGAGATACCTGAAGGTGACCAACCGATTGAAAAGACTGAGCACACTCCTACTCCGCAACCTATCCCTTTTTACAAGAGCTTTTGGAAAAAACTATGGAAGAGGTGAAATTGATAGAGGAAATATGGAGCGTTTATAACGCAAGTTTTGAGGATCATCTATGAAAACCTATACCTTAGATGATGTTGTAGAATTAGTTGATAAATATAATGATATTATCAATTTTCGTACTGAAGAAAATGCGGCTGATGATCTACGGATTGAAAAGGCGGAGAAAGCTCTCGATTTGCAATTCACATCTTCTTATAAGAGCTTTTTAAAAAAATATGTAGGAGGAGAAATTGGTGGTGAAGAAATCTTTAGCCTTTATAAGGAGTGTGGAGCAGATATCCCTGGTGGTGATATTGTTTTCAGAAACTTAAATGCTAGAAAACGCGGTTTTATGACAGCAGAACAGCTTTTCGTTAGCAGTACTGATTTTGATGAAACCTTTTACTTTGATTATACGCAGTTTAGGGATGGAGAATGCCCACTTTATGTCATGCTTCCATCTGAAGATTGCGAATATTACGCTAGCAATTTTTATGAATTCCTTTGCAAAAGAATTAAAGAAAGCGTGGGAGCTGAGATACCTGATGGTGATCAACCGATTGAAAAGATTGAGAACACTCCCACTCCGCAACCTATCCCTTTTTACAAGAGTTTTTGGAAAAAACTATGGAAGAGGTGAAATTGATAGAGGAAATATGGAGCGTTACGCAAGTTTTGAGGATCATCTATGAAAACTTATACTTTAGATGATGTTGCAGTATTAATTGATAAAGTGAATAAATATGATGATGATATTATCAATTTCGGTACTGAAGATGATGCAGTTGATGATCTACTGATTGAAAAGGCGGAGAAAGCTCTCGGTTTACAATTTACATCTTCTTATAAGAGTTTTTTAAAAAATTATAAAGGAGGAGAAATTGGAGGTTATGAAATCTGTAGCGTTTATAGGGATTGTGGAATAGGTATTGCTGCTGGTGATATTGTTTTCCGCAACTTAAATAATAGAAAAAGGGGGTTTGCGACACCAGAACAGCTTATCGTAAGTAGAACAGATTTTGGTGAGACTTTTTACTTTGATTATACGCAGTTTCGGGATGGTGAATGCCCACTTTATGTCATGCTTCCATCTGAAGATTGCGAATATTACGCCAGTAATTTTTATGAATTCCTTTGCAAAAGAATTAAAGAAAGCGTGGGAGTTGAGATACCTGATGGTGATCAACCAATTGAAAAGATTGAGAACACTCCCACTCCGCAACCTATCCCTTTTTACAAGAGCTTTTGGAAAAAACTATGGAGGAGGGGCAAATGATAGGGGAAATATGGAGCGTTACGCAAGTTTTGAGGATCATCTATGAAAACCTATACCTTAGCTGATGTTGCAGTACTAGTTGATAAATATAACGATAGTATCGATTTTGGCTCTACAGATGAAGCAGTTGATGATGCACTGATTGAAAAAGCAGAGAAAACTCTTGGTTTGCAGTTTACGTCTTCCTATAAAAGTTTTTTAAAAAACTATGGAAGAGGGGAAATTTGTGGTGAGGGAATATGTAGCGTTTATGATACAAACTTTGAGATTGTTCGTAGTGATGATATTGTTTATAAAAACTTAAATTATAGAAAAAATGGTTTTGCAATGCCACAGCAACTTATTGTTAGTAGAACCGATTTTGGAGAGACATTTTTCTTCGATTATTCTCAATTTCAGAATGGAGAATGTGCACTCTATTTTGATTTTCCACCCAAGAATCCACAATATTATGCAAGTAACTTCTATGAATTCCTCTGTAAAAGGATTACAGATAATTTGAAGTAAATTTCTTTGTATGGTGGTTTTATTTTCAAATTGCAATGTTAAACCACCATTATTTTTTTTAAATGAGAGAAAATTAAAATCAATATATTTCAATAGGTTAAGATTTTACAGATCTTAAAAAAACAACCTATATAAAAATACAACCTATAAATTCAACTAATAATATACGTTTTGAGGGGTTTTGACGGTTTTTACACCTTCAAAACCTATAAGTAATATAAGAAAATGAATATACATAACTCTCTTTAAACAAAGCTTTTGAAAAGCATAAAGCACTCATTTTAGATTACGATATAATCTTTTAAAGGCAATTCAAAAGAAGCCTATTCACTTTAAGATGGGATTTCTTTTTAGAATAACGCATATAAACTGTCTTTTTGAGATTGTATCTAATCAACTTAACAAGAGAGGTATAGATTAATCGCTATGTTCTATACCCCTTATGAGTTTATCATACCCATTATGTGAGCATGCTTTATAAGTTATTCAGTTTCTCTTATTTCCAATTTTGGTAAGTTCTTAACGATTTTCATGGTTTCTAAACTTACGGTAATAACCCTTTGAAATAACTCTAGAGGGTAGGCAGGGTTGCCAATGGTTTCAACAGCATAGCGATTAGCATCATTAACAATGCCGCTCTTTTTATCTGTTTTAACACATTGACGTTCCATAACCCATTCAAGAGCAGGCTTTCCATTGACTATATACTCATAAGCTTTAAGAGGTATATCCGTCATGATGATATTGCTATTATAAAAAACAGTCGATTTATCCTTTTCCTTACTATTCCCAGAAAATTTCATTTCTGTAACGTAGTAAAATTCTTCGGGATTAGAGATCTCTGTCTGTTTTGGATTACCCTTTTTAAAGGTGACTGGATAAGGTTTTACAGTTTCATAATTCACGTGCAAATGACCCAGTTCACGCCCTGCTGTTACGAACTTCCAAAAATCATCAGCACTCTTTACACAAGGAATGCGAGGTAATTCTTTACATAAATTATGCGCATAACGAGCACGGTAATCTTCTGAATGAAGTAGACCGTAAACATAATAGAATAGATCATCTTTTGTTATGGTTTCATTAGGATAAGCGGCTTTAAAATGTGCTAATCCTTCATCAGTAATGGCATCACGGCGTTGTAAACCAGCTGTTTTGTTTTCCTCTATAGAATTTGTAAATAAATGGGATTGTTTCTCACTTTTACTTTTTGAAACCGTAGTATCTTCGTAAATATAGCGTGGAAAACATTGACCTTTTTCTATTGAATCTAAATTAGGCAAAGCTTTAGTCATCAATACAGAAAAGTCTTTCTTTGCTCCTATACCTGTAATTTGTATCACCTTATTATCAACCGCTTGTCTTATCGGGAATATACGCGGCATTTGATAAACTGCTTCATTAAAGACGCTATTGTAATAAAGCCATTGTTGTGTAAAAGGACGGTATAGGCTTTGAATAAGGCATTTATCTTCAAATTCGGAAAATTTACCTCTTAATAATTCTCTCTTAAGAGTACTGCTCCAACTAATCTTTCTTACATCGGAATTGACGAAATCATTCACGACCTTTGCACGTGCTGTACGATCAGCATGTGAATAGGTATTATTTAAACGTTTTACCTCATTATTATAGAAGGCAGTCATGTTATTCATATTTTTCTTTACAGATTCACGGCTTGAGTTATACGTCCAAGCATCACGATTGGTTGAAACACCAAGAGAATAAGTTTCAAAGAGCTTTTTATCATGCCCCTTTTTGACACCCATAGCTAAGAATGTTTTGAAACTGTCATCACGTTGATCAAGCCAATCACTGTACTTATCTGGTGTAATTATTTGCCAACCTTGTTTGCTCCGTGTAATACCATCAATGCTACCAAGAGACTCTATTATTATAAGCTTTTCTTTTCTCGTGAGATAATCTCCAATATCACGGAAATATATTTTGCCACGCTGTTGAGATTCTGGATTTTTAACCAAAATAGAGATAGCTATGGGAGCTCGAGATCCTTCACCAAAAATGCCACCACTTTCCTTTTTACGTTGTTCTCCAGAAGTCCGTGCATTCCCCCGTAAATGGAAAATATAAAGGCTGCTAAATTCTTCAACGAGGCATTTGCGTAAACCATCCATAGAATGTCCAGTAATAAAACCGGCATTTGTGACAAAGCCGATTACCCCAGCATTATCAATACGGTCACTAGCCCAGCGGATAGCGCGGATATAACTATCATATAACTTTTGCGTACTAGTTGCTTTCGATTTAGCTATATAAGTCTCACGAATACGATCATCTAATATGGGATAAGATATATTGGGATTATTATCGTTTTCATTCTTTTGTCCTACCGAATAAGGAGGGTTACCAAAGATAACTTTAATATCCAGTTTTTTTTGATGCTCTAAATATTCACTGTTTTCCTCTAGTAAACCTTTCATCAAATCTTGTTTTTCAAGCATCCGAAACGTATCAGCCAAACCAATATGCTTGAATGGGATATAATTCTCTTTCATCAAACTATGATAGGTCGATTCAATGTTAATCGTTGCTATGTAATAGGCAAGCAAAACAATCTCATTGGCATGGATATCATGACGGAATTTATATTCCATATCCTCTGGTTTGATGAGATCTGATTGTAAAAGCCGTGTGATAAAGGTTCCTGTTCCAGTGAAAGGGTCAAGAATAGACACACCACGTGACCCCAAGCTTTTGCCAAACTCATTACGCAACACATCATCAACAGAATGAATGATAAAATCAACAACCTCAACGGGCGTATAAACAATCCCAAGCCTATCCGTGGTTTTCTTAAATGCCTTGGCAAAAAAGCTTTCATAAAGCGTAATAATAAGATTTTGCCTTGCTTGTGGTGTGGTAATCCCAGAAGCACGAAGCCTTACACTGTTATAAAATTCTTGTAATTCCTTGGATTCTTCCTCGATATTCGTTTTATCGAGTTCTGTTAAGATTTTTTCCATGGCTTGCGAAATGGCATTGTTCTGTACAAATTCATTGCCCTCAAACAAGGCTTCAAACACAGGACGGGTGACAAGATGTTGTGCTAACATCTCAATCGCTTCCTCTTGTTTTATTTCACTGTTTAAGTTGTTCTTTAATTCCTTATGAAAGACATCAAAAGCATGAAAGGCTTCACTGTTTTCATCAGCAAGCAAGTTTTGGAGATGCGTGATATGGTTTTGTGCAATCTCAGCAACATTGCCTGCCCAATTTTCCCAATAATCCGCAATAGCAAATTTCTTTGCAATAAGGGTTTTCAAAGCATTGGGAAACTCTTTATAAAAAGGTAATCTTCCTGTTACGCTATGAATAATTTGTGGTTCATGAGCGGCTTTTCCAATCTCAAGTCCCATATGTTCTGATTTTTCATGGATATGAAGTTTATCCTCAACCGCGGTCATGCTCTCTAAGGCTCTAATCTCTAAAACATCACTGACGTCTTGACCTAAAATCATCTGGTTAAGGGTTATTTCAAAATTCTCATCATGAGCAAGCAAAGCATTGATCACTTGCCAGACTACCTTGTATCTCTTATTGTAGCGTAAAGCATGTTCAGCAGAAACTCCAGCAGGGACCCCAACGGGTAAAATGATGTAGCCTCTTTTTTTACCCTTTGCACGCCGCATGATACGCCCCACAGCCTGTATCACATCCACATAACTTTTCCGCGGGTGTAAAAACATAATGGCATCAAGAGCAGGAACATCTACCCCTTCAGACAGACATCTTACATTGGTGAGCACACGGCAGGTGTTTTCCCCCGCATCTTCTTTAAGCCAATCAAGGGCTTTATGACGCGTTTTGGCACTTTGGGTTCCATCAATATGATCAAAGGTACAATGAAGAGGCGGGGTATCTTTATAAACCTTATGAAGATTAAATAATTCCTCCTGTATTTCTTCAGAATTAAATGTGTTACGAATGCGTTTAGACGTCTTGATATCTTTACAAAAAGCCAAAGCCCGCCGCATGGGATTGGGGTCATCATTCAGATCAACCTTTAGATCTATTTTAGCAAGGGCTTGATAACAACCTATGATCTTGGTTTTATCATCAAGAATAAGTTCATAATTCTCATCGGTCATCAGATGTTGAATGGATTCACTCACTTCCTCTTCATTAACACCCAAAACAATAATCTTATAAGGTGCAAGCAATTCATTCTGAACGGCTTTTGAGAAGGTATAGGTATAAAGCTCTTTTCCATAGAGCTCTTCATCATCCATAGATGCTAGAACGGCATTGATCTCATTGGCTTTCTTTTTGGCATCATCGGTAAAGATCTTAGGGGTTGCTGTCATATACAGACGTTTTTTGCCTCGAATGATGCTGTTATCATGAACCTTGATAAAATCAGATTCATTGTCCTCTGTTCCCAATGAAGCGCCAGTGGTTCTATGGGCTTCATCACAGATGATCAGATCAAATTCGGGTAAACCATGGTCTTTTTGTGCATCCGAAATCACTTGGATTGAATGATAAGTGGAAAAGACCACGGTCATCAGATCATGTGAAACCTTACCCGCTTTGCTAGCCAGTTCTTTTGCATCCGTGGTAGCAGGCAAGGCAAGATCAGAGCTATCAAATTCAAGAGCATCATTTTTATTATTCTTACGACGCTTACCCACTTGTGTATCGGAACACACGGCAAAGGAACGCAAAGGCACTTCTGTATCTTCTGTCCATTCACGAATTGTTTGAGAGATAAGAGCAAGGGAGGGCACTAGAAACAATACGCGCTTGCCTTGACCTGCTATGGTTTCTGCTATCTTCAAACTGGTGAAAGTCTTGCCCGTTCCACATGCCATAATCAGCTTGCCACGGTCTGCTTCTTTTAAACCTTCACAAACCGCTTTGAGCGCTTCTTTCTGATGATCTAAAAGCTTTTTCTTTGATTTCTCTTTGAGAACAGCTTGTCCTTGTTCTTTATAAGCCCCCCAATCGATTTGACTGTTTTCTAAATCAAACAGATTAATCCGTTGAATACGAACCTCTTGTCCTTCACAAGTTAGTTCAACATTGTCACTCCAATCTGTTTCAGTGCTATCAACCAGAATACGACGGGTGAAGATCTTTTTGCCAGACGCTGCTATAAAACTATCAATATCTTCTTTTTTAATGATGTGAGAAGCATCATAGCATTTACATTGAATAGCCGCATAGCCTCCTTCATCACGGATTGTAGCGATCAAATCAATCCCAATATCCGTTCCATCTTCATCATGCTCCTTAGCCCATTCCAAATAAGTCTGAACCTTTTCGTATTCTTGCTTTTGAAGAGGGTCGTTTGTCAAATAAACCATGACAAGGTTTTCAAACAGCGTTCCCAATTCACGGGGTGATTTTGCTTGTTGACGATAATATTCCAAGAGAGAGCGTAAAGTGACATGTTCATTATCATACTTAATAGATTGAAGCATAAAGAATAGACTCCATGGCAATATATTCTATTGATTAATTCCCTTCAAAGTAATCAAAATGGAGTTTATTAAATTGATTCAAACCAAATATCGAGTGCAAAATGAGTTAAAGTCATTCAAAAGCCGATAAACTTTTTCAAAAAGTTTTTTAAAGGCTGTTTATCCACAGCCCATGAGAGAGGTCAGATCAGCAAAATAGTGAAATTTGCTGTTTATTTGATGTGTTAATTGACCTGTTAATCAAGACAAATGCACCATGGAATTTAAAACATCAGAATAAGTATTTTGATAGGTTTTATGAATTATTTTATAGATAGGTTTTGTCTGTTTTTAAAACCCCCAAAACCCCTACAAAACCCTCTTAGATATATATTAAAAATTGTATTTATG
>NZ_JBHIPD010000036.1:0-8660 GCF_042195865.1 Bartonella sp. AP36NXGY
ACCCGTTTCAGAGATTACGCAAACAGAGATACGCAATACCCTTTCTCCCATTTGGCATACAAAGGCTGTAATTGCTCGAACAGCATTGATACGTCTTAATCTTTGTCTCAAACATGCGGCTGCATTAGGTGTAGATGTTGATTTACAAGCTGTAGAAAAAGCAAAAGCTCTCTTAGGAAAACAACGCCATAAGGTCACTAATAGACCAGCCATGGATTGGAGAGAGGTTCCGGCTTTTTATAAAACACTCTGTGAAGCATCAACCATAACACAACTGGCTTTGCGTTTGCTTATTCTGACAGGTGTTCGTACCAATCCTTTACGTCATATTCATAAAGATCAAATTGATGGGGATATATGGACCATACCTGCTGAAAATATGAAAGGCAAGCGTGATACAACAAAAGAATTTCGCGTGCCTTTATCAACTGAAGCATTAGACATTTTAAAACAAGCACGATTGCTTTCTCGTAATGATTTCTTTTTTTCTGCTAAAGGTCGCGGTCCCCTCGCTGAGAAGTGTATGGCTCAATATATGAGAGACAATAAACTTGAAGCCTGCCCGCATGGTTTTCGCTCTAGTTTACGCGATTGGCTAGCAGAAACAACCGATGCCCCCTATGAGGTCGCTGAAACTATTCTAAGTCATACAGTTGGCGGCAAAGTAGAGCGTGCCTATCGTCGTACTGATTATCTAGAACAGCGCCGTGTCTATATGGATAAATGGGCGGCTTATGTCACGGGTCAATCTTAAGATATGGGGTGAATAACCCCATTATCTGTGGATAACTTTAGCTCTCTTTTCTCTCATTCTCTCTCAATAAGACTCATAACGTATCACATCAGAAATTGTATGATAAAATATTGTTTTCTATGAATAAAACATCTTTCTAAATGAACCAAAATGTGGTTAATAAATAGTTATGATTTGTTACCATTTTTATAGTGAAAGGATTTTAATATGACAGAAAATGATATTCTTTTAACTGACCGTGAAAGTGCAAAATTGCTTCATATGAGTGTTTCAACATTCCGCCGTCATGTGACCAATGGCTCTCTCCCAAAACCTTTAAAATTTGGCTTTTTATCCCGTTGGTTACAATCGGATCTTTTGAATGTCATCGAGCAAGCAAAACAGCAACGTTATAACGACGCGGCATAAAAAAAACCTTATCACGTAAGGACGGACAAGGCTTTCTCTGCTGAAGCAAGACTTAAGGTTTGCATTCAAGTTGTTCTGAATGCTTTTTACAATAAGGGCTATTTAAGCGTCTCTCAACACTTCGCTGAGGCATGACAGCACCAGGACGACATATGGGAAGATTGTCCGATTTATGGTTTTCACACCATTCTTGTATTGTAAAGCTAGGACGAAAACCTGATTGCGCCATACACATTTCAATACTGGCAAATTGATTCAAATCTAGCGCCACAACCTTATTAAGGTCCGGTACTCCACATTCTAAAAGTATTTTATTTCTCCATAATGCTGGAGAAAGTGAGGGAATTGAGTTAACACATCCAGTGATACTTAACAGAGCTATACAACTCAATAGTTTTAAGATTTTCTTCATTATTCCCCTCTTTCAATGGATTTATTTACAATAAAAAAGCTCATAAGCCTGTTGATATTTCCTGTCACCGCTGCTTAAAACAACGGTGAACAATATTGAGATGATTGGTTGAGAAAACAATCCCACCATTCCAAGTGAAGGCAAGGATAGCGGATTGTTAATCATCACAAACAGCAAAACTTAAGGATAACATTCATATTGTTCTGGATGCTTTTTACAAAAAGGGCTGTTCAAGCGCTTCTTGACACTGCGCTGTGGTATGACAGCACCTGGACGACAAGCCGGAAGATTCTTTCCTTGAAAATTCTCACACCACGTTCCTGCCTCTGTATCTTTATAGCGGAATCCTGATTGAACCATACAAGAATCAATAAACGCCTTTTTATTTAAACTTAACTTTCTATTTTCTGGATCAGTATCATAAGGGGTTGGCATTCCACATTCTAATAAGGCTTTTCCTACCTCAGTAAAATCAGTAACACCATTTTTCTCCCACGCGCTCAAATATCCTCCAGGAGTTTTATTAAACTGACATCCAGCTATACTTAACAAAGTTACAGCGCTTAATAATTTTAAAGTTTGTTTCATTTTTTTCCTCCATGATTTAATTCAAGGTTTTTGTTTTAAATGAGATGAGCCATACCTTTTTTGGCATTTTTGACCCGCATCTCCAAGACAGGTATGGGAGCTTATGGGATTCATGATCACTCTCCACCATTCTTTCCACCAGTTACTGCCAGCAGGTATTGTCTCGTAAGTATAGCCATTGCCGCCAATAATTCTGCTGACAAAGTCGTATCTATTCCCATCAAAGCCAACAATGGTTTGTTTGCCATCACTCACATAACCTAACAGACCGGATGCAACTAAAACATTAAAGGCTGGTCCATAGAAATTGATATTCGTGTTGTCGGCTATACCGTGCACACCTTCTTGTTTGAAAGAATTCAGCATATTCCCCAATGTCATTGTCCCGCGACTATGTCCATAAAGTTCTAATCCTGTAAGACCATAGCTATACATCAAATCTTTTGCTTCTTGTGTTGAATTGGTCAAACCCCAAAAGTTATTTTCCATAAACTTCTGATAGCCCGCGACCAGAAGTTCTGAAATAGCAGAATCGGCTTGAGGGAACACAACAAAATAAAGCGGTTCATTTTTATCCTTCGCATGTTGAACCGCATAAACAGCGGCTTCCTCTGGTGGAGTAAAGATGCCATTAAAGGACACATGCACCTTGCCATCAGCACCCTCTTGTAAATGCTGCTTTTCTTCATCCGTTAAATAATGTGCGTGAGGTATTTTTTGTCCACGAGCGTCTTTGATATACTGTCCATTTGCATCTATTTCATAGATTATATTACCCTTTTCATCACGGTCGACCACAGCGATGGGGTGCTCTTTGATAAACATGGTTTTATAGGAGTCATCACTGTATTTAAATCCTTCTTCTAAAAGTTGGGTTGCCATTTCACGGTTTTCATGGACGATTTGTTCCAGCTTGCCTGCATCGAGCTGTTGTACACCCTTATGGGCGGTGGCAGTATCACGATTAAGGGAGGCTATGGCTTGTTCCACATCTTGCCCTGTCAATGCCTTCTGCCCAGCTTCATCAGTAATGACAATGGTGCCATCGCTAATGGCGGATTTGGTGTATCCTTCCTCTGAATCTTGGGCTTTTGAATGATCTAAGACATTTTTGGCAATGTTTTTCCCGACACCATATTTACCCTGATACATCGGACCACCGGCAGAAATACTTAAACCTTGGCTGCTAGCTTGCGCATGCGCACCGTTGCTGATATCACTGGTGCTAATGCTTCCTGTGGTCAGGCTGTTTTTTTCTGCCGGCGCAGTGCTGGCAATAAGCCCCCCAGTTAGGGTCGTTTTGTCTTTAACGTTGATCTTAAAACCGCCATCACCGGCTTTGATGCCTGATTGCTCCACAACACTATGATAATCGCTAGAGGATTTATCCTTGTTCAAGGAAATATTGGTTGTGGCTGCATCATCCTTTTTTCCACCATTAAACCCAATAGAAAAAGAGTCTTGCTTGCTGGAAGTTTGTCCCGTATCACTGCGGCTGGTAATGGCGAAATCACCCCCTACTTCCATTTCTACATGGTCTGCAGAAGCCACGGCGCCTGCCAGTATGGTGTTTCCCTGACTTATGGTATGAAGAGTGCCAGTGCCTATAATATGGCTGTTCTTGTGATGCACTTCCTCACTGGAACCCTTGCCTTTACCAAAAGAAGCATTCCCCATCCACCCTGGACCACCGGTACCATAACTATACCCAACATTCATTGAAGCGCTTTGCGTATGATTTTGTGTGCTTTGTGTGTTTTGCGCACTTTCAAAAGTGATATCTTTACCTGCTCCCATGGTGATATTCCCGCTCTGTTCATCATTGCTTTGCATCGGGTTTGTACCGGCAATAATATCGGCTCCAACACCATGGATGCTGCCTTTGTGGGCTTGCATATTAACAGCGCGTCCTGCTTCTATTGTACCTGTCACCGCAGTAGATGTCTGAACCGATGCCTCCTCCTTCTCTGTCTTAAAGCCAACGGTTACGCTAGCAGAAACATCAGCAATATCACGAATAGACTGTTTGTTTCCACCTTTCATCCCATTATAAAGACCTTTGCCTTTGCTATAGAGATCATAGCCTTTTAGACCAGCAATAAGACCATTACCGATTTTGTGTTTTGTATCCCCATGACCAAAACGTTTGACTGCATCCTTTACATCTTTTACGGCACCAAGAATACCCACATTGACAGAGCCTGTCACACCAGCAAAAGACTTTTCATGCTTTTCTTTTGCGTTAGAGGTATCATAGCTTTCTGATAGGGTGATATTATTGCCGGCATCCATGTTGACATCACGATCCGCCGAAACAATGGCTGCTTGTAAATTCACATCATTGTCAGCAGTAATCTGCACATCTTGGCGTGCCGTGATGTGTGATTGTGTGGAAGTGGTTTCCCATTGATCGCCCGTATCTTTGGCGCTTGCAACCCCAACACCTACAGAAGCACCGCTGTTGCTCTTTTCAAACTGAATGCCAAAGCCTGTACGTTCTTCCTTTGAGCTTGAGGAATGGCTATTATGACCAACAAGCACATTGACATCATGCGCTGCCGAAAGGTTAATATTCTCACCCGCAAGATCAGAGCCCTCCACGTTCACATCTTTTTTCTTGGCAGTGATGTTGATATTGCCATCCGCATTGAGAGAAGAGCCTTGATGCTCAAAGCTCTCTTCATTTTCTGTCTTTCCCTCACTCCCGTATATCGACACAAAGCCCTTACCTGATCCCACACCAAAACCTGTTTCATGGGTCTCTGAATGGCTTTTATGGTGATCTGTCATGCCATCAATCGTCACATTTTCTCCGCTCACATTGATATCTTGACCGGAAAGAAGATGAGAAGCAGAAATCTTGGCTTCTCCTTGTGCGTCTAACACGATGTTTCCCGTCGCCCCAAGGATAGAGGAGACCGTTGTGGTATGCGATTGAGATGTATCGGACGATTCCTCATGCAAAAAGCCACTTGATGACGATTGTGCTTGCTGATCCAAGTGTTCTTGGGCGCCTTTGATAGTAATCTTTCCCCCAGAGTGAATGGTAATATCCGCTTGTTTCTGTTCTCCTGGTGCTTTCTCTCCTGACGTTTCCTCTGCCTTACCGGCTACGAGCGTCGAGGCGACAACTTCCGTGTTGTTTCCAGATTCAATGGCAACGCCTTTTTCTCCTGCTATACTTGAACCTACCACTTGGGTAGCTCCAAAAGTTTCATGATAGGATGAGCTTCCCCCAAAAAAACCGCCATCTGTGTAGCTAGATATCTCACGGTGTGAACTATCCTCTGCATTGGTGATCAGGACATCGTTGCTGGCTTTCAGCCCTACCTTGCCCTCAGCCGCAACGGAACTGCCTGTGATGCTAAGGTCATGCGGTTTCCCATCCTGCCCTGCAACAACAGTGGTATCACCCCCAGATTTTATCGAAGAACCCCGAGAAATAGACTCTTGCCTATCAACACTAAAGTCGCTGCTCTGAAAATGATAATCTCTTTCATCGTTTCTCACCCCTATTGTTATCTCCCCTTGTGCGCCAAGAGCAACATTGTCCTTCGCATCTATATCGGAAGCAGCAATATGGATATCTTGACCCGAGATGACAGTGGTATCTTTTCCAGAACTTAAATGAGAGCCATTGTGCAAGGCGACATGGGAGGTTTCACTCCCGCGATGATTGTCCATGCTGTTGCGTGTAGCATCAATCGAAACATTCCTCTCAGCTTGTAAGGAAAGATTATCCGTTGCTTGAACATCAGAGCCTAGAATATTCAAATCTTGTCCAGAGGCAAGTGTCGTCGAGCCACCAGAGTTGACTTCTGATTTATGATGCATGGTAGCATCACCGTGTTCATCATGGTAATGGGTTTCTGCTGAACCGATCGTCAAGTTACCTTGTTCTGTAGCCATGGCAAGATCACCTCCGGTAGTGATCCCCACCCCTGAGGCTGTGATATCTTGTTTGGCAATCACCGTTGCATTACCACCAGCAGAAAGCGCCTCGGTGTTTAAAACGGTCTCCACGCCGTCAACCGTTGTGCGCCCTGCATCTAAACGAATATTCTTCTCCGCAAGGAGAACAGCATCACCACCCGCCGCAAAATGCCCCCCTTGACTGAGGATATCCCCACCATGCACATGCAATTGGTGATTTGCCGCAATCCGCCCTGAATTGATAATCGTTGAATTGCTCGTATTTTGGCTGGTGATATTGACATCATCGCCCATGATCAAAGCCCCAGCAGAAACAAAAGAGGCTCTGTCTTTTTCAGGGATATAAAGCACCGGTGCATAAACATCCATGCCCTTGACCTGTTGGCGCACATAAATCACCATCGGGGCTTCTAGAGAAGCCAATTGTTCTTCACTCAAAGCCTCACCAAAGGGGAGATTGTGGGCTTTTGCATAGTCTGCCCCAACATCCAGCAAAGTTTTGACTTGTTCAATGGCATCACTTCCAGGAATAAAGGAACCTTTGCCCAACCCTTGACCAACCAGATCACGCATTTGTTTCTCAATCAGCTGCTTTTCAAAATAAGCATCGCCTAAGAAAAAAATCTCCCGATCAGGATTGTAGCCAATTCTGTTCAAATAATAAGCTGAGCCATAAAACTTGCCAACATCAAGGAATTCTGCCCGCGTTTCATAAATGAAATTCTGGTTGGGCAGCGTGCCCCCAACCCCACCCGATTGGGGTTTTGGTAAAGGAAGCCCCTCAGCAAGTTCCCCTGCATTATTGAGATCCACTTTTGGTGTAAAGAGAGCACCAGCCCCGGTTAAACCACTTAAGGACTCCAGTGGATTGCCTTCAACTGCTTGTGCTTTAAAATGCGCATCCCCTGTAATCGAACCTTCCGCTGCCGTGTTATTGAGTTGATCGACCACCAAATTCAACGTGCCACCCGCTTGGACAAGACCAGGAACGCTCTCCAAAGCTTCTGAACCAATCTGGCGATCCTTGCCATTGGCTATATCTAAAGAAACATCGCGGCTTCCATCAGCTTTATAACCATAACAACTGTCTGTATTAGCCTGACAACCAAGATAAGTGTTTTTATAAGCCGTTGCACCCAGATTGGTCAGCACACCAGCGTGGATATCGGCATTTCCCCCTGCTCTCATAGAGCTATAATGGTTATCAATGGTATCAGCGTTAATGATGAGATTGCCACTAGATTGTATTACCCCCGAAACAGTTGGTTTATGCGAAAATGCTTGTGTGACAGTCTTTTCTGTCATATGTGACCAGTCTTCGTTTATTGACCCAAACCATCCTCCCTTCCGCCGAGAACCATTCCATTGGTAGCGTTTTACGGACTTTTGATCATAGACAGGCTTAAATTCCCAAGTAAAAGCCTTATAGACTGTTCCATCGCTTGAAATTGCGGTGCCATAGGTTTCTTCTTTGCTCGACCAAAGAGGAACATCCAAGAAAATTTTTACGTGCCCTTTAAAAGGTCCGGTATGACTTTGATGTTCGTGCCCTTTTCCCCAAAGGTTGGGACCATCTTGATATAACATCCCATCACTGAGTTGATCAGAACCCTTTGGTCTTTGGAAAGAAATATCGCTATATTCCGTTTTTTCCGTGATGACAGGCGTGCTATCAGCTTCGTTTTTTAGAGTGTTGGTTTGGATATTTAAGTTTCCACCAGCTTGAATAAAGCCTGCTTTGTTGACAAGCGAAAGGCTTTTTCCGCTGCCAGCCGCATTGGTGAAACCCAAATCACCCTCTGCCATTATGGTGCCAAAATCATTCAACAAAGCCCCATCAACTTGTAAAGCACCATTGCCCTTCACATAAATTAAGCCCGTTTTGTTGTTGGTCACATCCCCCGTCACGCTAAAGATTAAATCCTGCCCCGATGCCAATTGACCGCTATTTCCAAGCTCCCCCGTTTTGATCACGAAATCTCTGGCTGCTAAAACAGAAGTTGTCTCATCAACCATAACGCTTGGAGCAATAAAGAGAATATCTCCAGTCCCTCCCTGATCTGTCACGGCTTGTAGCCGCGCATGGTGAATATCAAGGGCATTGGTGCTGTTAAAATCTAAACCGCCATAAGCCAATTCGCTCTCTGAGACATCAATATGATCTGCAATTAAATACAGCGTTTGCGGCGTGTAAATATGAGAACGATTATTGCTTAAATCGAGAGTGTTTGCTGTCAACCTCACATCCCCCTCAGCAGACAGCACATTCTCAACACTGATCTCCCCTGATACAGAGGTTAGAGTTGCGCTGCCATAGCCCATGACCTGATCATAATAGATGTCGTTGCCTGCAAAAATTTCAATATTGCCACCACTGGCAATCTGACCAACCTTCACCCCTTCTTTTGCTGTAATCAAAAGAAAGCCGTTTTTATCTAAAATAAGATCCCCTGAACCGCCCGTAGAAACGACACCTGTCATCAGTGTCCCTGCATCAAGGCTGCCAACCTTTAAAACAGCTTCTTCACCCGTCATCAGCGAAGAAAAGTCAACCGCCCCACCCTC
>NZ_JBHIPD010000037.1:0-7453 GCF_042195865.1 Bartonella sp. AP36NXGY
CTGGTCTTTAGTGTCCATGTTGTCTTGTTTTTTAGATCAAAATGTACATTTCTGTCTTTAGCAATATTCGCTCTGCCTTCTAAAGTTGAATGATCAGCGCTTAATGTGAACGTGCCATTGGAGATCGCTTTAACCTCTTTATTGTTCCAATAATTGTCATTTTTCCAAGATTTTGGATCTTCGAAAAGACCATCTCCTAACAATACATCAGCATGGATTTCTGAATTTTTGAGATTTGCTGTACCGATTGATAAAGTTGGAATATCTTCAATGTTATCGTTAGTGAAAGCTCCAATGAAAATTCCAGTACCATTTTCAGCGTGAATATCTGCATTGGTTAAATTGATTTCACTATTTTGATGTTTTTGCGGATCATTTGATTCATCGGTTTTGGTATTAGGGAGAGCTAAGAACTGCAAGCCGCTGATTCCTGCTGTTACAGAAACATCTTTGAGATCAATATGTCCATTAGCTGCCGCCCATAGTGCAACTTTTTTTGCTTCTATTTTATTTTTTATTGTATTCTCTGCTGCTCCAATATAACCATTCGTCATCTTAATTGTGCTATTATTTCCTGCAAAAAGACCAACATCAAAATTTTGAATGATTGTTTTACCATTTAATTCGATTGCACTATCAGACTCCGCAACGTTTACAGCAACGGTTTGTTGTTTACTTTCACCACCAGTTATTGTTAAATCTCCGCTAATGATTTTACTTCCACCGTCTGCATAAAACCCTTCATCGACATTTTGAATGGTTGTTTTGCCCATTAACCTAACTTCACTACCAGAGTCCGATGTCCATATACCAGTGCGCTCGTTGTCGGGGCCTTCAAGTGCTTCACCACCGATTATCGATAAGTTTTCGCTAATGATTTTACCACCGTTAACTGCTCCAAGGCCGTCCAAAGTATTGTTAATTATTGTATCACCATGCAATTGAATTGTGCTGTCATTGCCACTTACAAATGCACCGCTTCCTTTTCCCTCTGTTGTTAGAGCAACATCTGTGGCATCAATATGCCCACCGTTGATTGCGAATAACGCTGTTTTGTTCGCGGCTACGGATCCTCCCGTCATTATGATCTTAGATCCTGAACCGTCTGCAAGGAGTCCTTCGCCATTAGATGATATAATGTTAGCATTGTTTTTTAAGATAATCGTACTGCTGGCTTCGGCGCTTCCTCCTACATCATGTCCACTAAATGATCCTCCTGAGACCGTTATTGTTGAGTGATCATTTGCAACTATACTGGCGGCTGCTTGAGTCACTGTTACATCTTTTAAAGTGACGGTACTTTTATCTGCTTTTATTCCAAAGTTCAGTAACGCATCGTCTTTATTATTCGATATCTTCACACCTTCTAGCTTGTTTTCACCGCTGTTACTGTTTAAAAAGCCGGCACCAACTAGAGAAGTTTTAATGGTCCCTCCAGTCATGTTTATTGCGCCACCATCGTTTGTTGTAAGTCCAATTTCACTATTACTAATCGTTGTTCCTTCAAGCAATTCAACTACACTGCCTTCGCCATTAGAAAATACACCAGACGATATATCTTCGTCACCTAGAGATACATCTGTAACATTTAGAGACACATTTGTGACCGTAATATGTCCACCATTTTCAGCAACCAATGCATTACCTTTCCCCGTGACGGTTCCTCCCGTCATGCTGATGGTGGAGTTTGAACTATTTGCATAGAGTCCAATGTTATCAGATGATGTAATGTTTGCATTGTTGGTTAAAGTGATGGCGCTGCCGTTTTGAGCAGATATTGTTGTATTTTGTGCATGAAATGATCCTCCTGAGGCTGTTATTGTCGAGTGATCATCTGCAACTAAGGCATTGGTTGCTTGCATGACGGTTACATCTTTTAAAGTGACGGTACTTTTATCTGCTTTTATTCCAAAGTTCAGTAACGCATCGTCTTTACTATTCGATATCTTTACACCTTCTAGCTTGTTTTCGCTGTTGTTACTGTTTAAGAAGCCAGCACCAACTAGAGAAGTTTTAATGGCTCCTCCAGTCATCTTGATTGCACCATCGTTTAGTGCTTGAAGCCCGAGTGCACTATTACTAATAGTTGTATTTCCAAGTAATTCAATTACACTGCCTTCACCAACAGAAAATACACCAGACGATATATAGTCGTCACTTGGAGCCACATCTGTGACAGTTAGAGCTACATCTGCAACAATAATATGTCCACCATTTTCAGCAACCAATGCATTACCTTTCCCCGTGACAGTTCCTCCCGTCATTGTGATGGTGGATTTTGAACCTTCTGCATAGAGTCCAACATTATCAGATGATGTAATGTTTGCATCATTGGTTAAAGTGATAGTGCTGCCGCTTTTAGCAGATATTGTTGTATTTTGTGCATGAAATGATCCTCCCGAGATTGTTATTGTCGAATCATTCTCTGCAAATATACCGGCGGCTGCTTGAGTCACTGTTACATCTTTTAAAGTAACGGTACTTTTATCTGCTTTTATCCCAAAGTTCAGTGGCGTATCGTCTTTATCACTCGATATTGTCACATTTTCTAGTTTGTTTTCATGACTGTTACTGTTTAAGAAGCCAGCACCAGCTGCAGAAGCTGTAATGGTTCCTCCAATCATCTTGATTGCGCCATCATTTTGGAATGCAAGCCCGATTGCACTACCACTAATTGTGGTCTTTCCAAGCAATTCAATTACACTATTTGCGCCATTAGAAAATACACCAAATGACTTATCGCTATCATTTGTTTTTAGGGTAACATCTGTAACAGTAATATGACCACCATCTTCAGCAACCAAAGCACTCGCTTTTCCCGTGACGTTTCCTTCTATCATTGTGATGGAGGAGTTTGAATCTTTAGCATATAATCCAACATCATCAGATGATGTAATTTTTGCACCGTTTGTTAAAGTGATGGCGCTGCCGTTTTGAGCAGATATTGTTGCATTTTGTGCATGAAATGATCCTCCCGAGATTGTTATTGTCGAATCATGATCTGCAAATATACCGGCGGCTGCTTGAGTCACTGTTACATCTTTTAAAGTGACGGTACCTTTATCTGCTTTTATTCCAAAGTTCAGTGGCGCATCGTCTTTACCACTCGATATTGTCACATTTTCTAGTTTGTTTTCACGGCTGTTACTGTTTAAGAAGCCAGCACCAGCTGCAGAAGCTGTAATGGTTCCCCCAGTCATCTTGATTACACCACCGTTTTGTGCTTGAAGCCCGATTGCACTATCACTAATCGTTGTCTTTCCAAGTAATTCAATCATGCTACCAAGGTCATCAGAAGCTACACCAAGTCCATCACCATTTGTTTTTAGGGTGACATCTGTAACAGTAATATGGCCACCGTATGTTGTCGTTACTGCTTCCTCTTTCGCTGTAATGCTCCCTCCTGTCATTTCGATGATGGACTTTGAACCTTCCGCATAGAGTCCAGCATCGTTATATGATGTAATTTTTGCACCGCCAGTTAAAGTGATGTTGCCGCCGTTTTGAGCAAATATTGCTGCTTTTTCTGCATCAAATGATCCTCCTAAGACTTTTACTGTGGAATCATATGCATCTATGGCAGTTTGTGCTTGCGTCACTGTTACATTATTTAAAGTGACATTACTGTTAGTTGCCTTGATTCCATTGATTAGTGGCGCATCATCTTTCCCACTTGATGTCACTACATCTTTCAGTTCGTTTTCTTTGCTCTTGCTATCTAAAAAGAATGCACCAACTTTGGACGCTGTAATGCTTCCCCCAGTCATTGCGATTGCGCCACTTTCTTGTGTTTTTAACCCGATTGTCGCATCATTGATCTTTGTATCAGATAATTCAATCACACTGTTTTCACCTTGAGACAATGCGCCGAATCCACTCTCAATTTTAGTACCCTTATTATATGCAGGGTTATCCCCTTCTGTAGTAGGGGCACTTGTGGTATCTTCCTTAGCTGTTAGAGTACCACCCGTGATTTTAATATGACCACCGTCGTTTGTATACAATGCTGCGTCTTTTCCAGTTACGCTTCCCCCAGTCATTTTTATGGTGGTATTTTCATCATCGGCATGGAGTCCGTTACCATTAGATGAGGTAATGTTAGTACCGCCATCTACAGTAATAGTGGTGCCGCCCATAGCATATACGCCATCCATTTTACCTTCGAATGATCCTCCGGATACTATAACTTGAGAAACGACATCCGCAAGTATACCAGTTTCTGCTTGCTTAACTGTTACATTTTCTAAAGTGATAAAACTTTCGTTGTTTATTTCTATTCCAAGGAGTGATGATGCTTCATTTTTATTATCTGATATCACTACATTTTGTAGTATATTTCTACTATTCTTACTATCATCAATATAAACACCAGTTTGAGAAGCTGTAATGTTCCCCCCAGTCAGGTTGATGTTAGCGCCGTCTTTTACAGAAATACCAAAACGAACATCAGAATCAGTGCCTTGAATATTTAAGCCATTTAATTCAAGCGCACTGTTAGCACCTTCAACTGTTACAACATATTTATCGCTACCTGTGTCTGTATTTGTGTTTTTATTTCCAGTTACAGTTACAGTACTGCCGGTGATTTTTCCTTTGTCTTTTACATAAATAGTCTCGTACGTTTTTCCGGATATATCTTTTTCTTCGTTGGCAACGCCAAGAGTTTCAGCATGTGCAGTGAACTGGATGTTGAATAGTATGATAGCAGCCGCAGCTGTGCATGATAAAAGGGATGTTTTATACACTAGTATTCTCCTTATGAGAGCCCCCAAATATTCATTTCCCCGCAAACTTCATAAGAAGAAGTGAAAATGGATAGTTGTTATTAATTTCGATAATTGTCTTTATTTGGTAAGATATTTTTGGTTTTTTGTCAAAATTAAAAAACAAATGATATTAAATTTGTATTAATTTATATTTAACACACAATGTGTTTGTAATTATTTATATTATATAATTAAATTTACTGTAAATCTATATTATAGAAATTATAAATATTGTTATAATACTTACATAAGTTATATTATTTTTTTTATAAAGTAATAATAGTATTTTCTGTAATACTTCTGCATTTTTATAACTTGTCAAAGTAAGTGATGACGGTAATAATCAAACACTATTGCTAGCACTTTTGATTAGTTATACCTTATTTATCATAATATTCTAATATATTTGATCTTGATATCCAAAGGAGTTGGGTGCTCTAGTATAAGAATACATTTTTTCTCCTGTTGGGGATATTTTAATAGTATACGACTAAGTTTTTATAAGCTGTTGATGTATCGATGACATTTGAAAGAGCCAGAGCCCAAGCTTATAAATCTTAATCAATGAAGATGCTTCAAGTTGAAGGCTTGAAATCAACAGTGCTTTTATATCATCAAAGTGCACC
Organism: Bartonella sp. AP36NXGY; assembly: GCF_042195865.1. Taxonomy (NCBI): domain Bacteria; kingdom Pseudomonadati; phylum Pseudomonadota; class Alphaproteobacteria; order Hyphomicrobiales; family Bartonellaceae; genus Bartonella; species Bartonella sp. AP36NXGY. The sequence continues at coordinate 5,393 of NZ_JBHIPD010000037.1, forward strand.
TTCATTGAAGGATTATTGCTTTTATTATTTCGAATTTTTGACATATTTTTGACAATAAAATCTAAAAAAATTGTCTCTGATGAATTTTTTAATATAAAAAATATGTAACGTTTTTATGGTGATAGGTTTATGAGATATAAAGTTGAATTGGTAATCACCGTGATTGCTTTTACTCTCTCTGGTTGTTTTAATCTTGATGCTGAAAAAATAAAAAGAGACAAGAGTCCTTATCATGATGCATTCATGGATTGGTCGATGAAAGAAAAGTCTCTTACAAAAAATTATACTGCTATCATTATGGCTGATCCGCAACCGTGGCGTTTAAACTCTGGTGATGCCAATGGAATATCAAACAGAGAGCCATGGTTAAAGATAAATGAGCAGGTTGCTGGTGTGATAAAAGCGCACAAAGCTGCATTCCATATTGTCAATGGTGATCTGACGGAGTTTGGACAACAAAAAAACTATGATGATTATGAAAATGTTTATAAAACTCTTGGAGCACCTGTCTATGAGGGGCTAGGGAATCACGATTATGCCAATAATGTTGGTAATTGTACAAATCCTCAAGAATTCAGCTTTTACAAAGATGCTTGTGCTATAAGTGCAGTTTCAAGAATGGTATCGGAAATCAAAAAATACCGTAGTCAATTATCGCATTTCAATGCAGATGTTACTGAAAGCTTGGTTCCCATTTCGGGTGGAAATATTCGCTCGATAAGGGGGAGTTTGAGTTATTCTTGGGATTATGGAGATGTTCACTATGTGCAGCTTCACAATTATCCAAGCTATACGGTTGGTTTGAAGGGGCAGTCTACAGAAGTGCAAATCAATAAATCTTTAGATTGGCTTAGGAACGATTTAGCTGCTGCTGATGCAAGAGGTAAAGTGACAATCATTAATTTTCATGATGCGCGTGCTGCTTCCATTGATGGTGAATCCTTTTTTATTCGTAAAAAGAATGCTAAAGATTTGTCGGTCTTTAAGTCAATTATTACCTCTCATAATGTTAAAGCAATCTTCGTGGGTCACACGCATTATCAGTCTTATTGCCGTGCGAAAAATGATAAGGTTTTTGGAAATATCCCTATCTATACAGCTGGTGCGCTTTTTAATGGAGATTATTACCTCATAGATGTGAAAGGCAAGACCATTCACGTTAAAGCCTATAATGGAGAAATAGGAAAACCGCTTTTAATTAAAGATCTTGGTGTTATAGGGAAAGACACCCAATTTTCGGCAAGTTGCAGTAAGTTATAATAGGATTTGTTTCTTTGTCTTAAAGCATGAGGGAAAAAACGTATTATATGTGCGGACTTGAAGAGCAGTAGGAGTGTCTAAATGTTATTTAGGAATAGAGTGAAAAATCAGACATATTTTTTTTCAAAGCTGCTAAGATTTCAGGTTATACGCTATAAGTGCAATGGTTTAATGTGAACTGAGCTTTAATACAAAGCAGAATAATGGTTTGTTATTCTATTTTTCTTTTTAGGCTTTCATCTTTGAAGAAAGGGGAGTTTGTCAAGGGTGTGTTCATAATTTGCTAGCACATGTTGTCCAGAATTATCAAGAAGGCTGTTTCTATTAGTTTGTTGCGGTATAATTATCAAGTTATGCCCTTTGTTAGAGTTTATAATATCTACTCATGGGCAACACTTTTCTTTTTCATAAGAAAAGCTTTTTATTTTGATCAATTTTTTACTTATAATCTTCAAACAATTGATGTTTTGTGATGCTATATAATTTCTCTTGATTAACCGTATGAACTTTTAGTTGTATTACAATTTTATCTTCTTCTTTTATACGTAAGTAAATCGTTACAATAATATGATACAAATATTGGAGTCTGTTTATAGCTGTTATGGTCTCATGCAATTATCCTTAGATGACTCTCACGTGTTTTGGCAGTTTTATCTTTGCTTTGAGAGAGGTGTAAAAAGGGGATTTTAAGAAGTTCCAGTTTAGAAAGAGCTTTTTTGCCCGTGAAAAGCTCTCGGAGAGTGCCAAGGCTGGTATGGAACAAGCGGGCGAAGATCTGGCTAATTCGATTGTCGATGGCTT
>NZ_JBHIPD010000038.1:0-2500 GCF_042195865.1 Bartonella sp. AP36NXGY
CCCCCTTAGTATTTAGTGGTATAGATAGTTTGGAGTTCAAGGAATTGTGTACAGTTTTTTGTTACAAAAAGTTGGCAGATTGTTTTGAGGATGAAGATATACAGGTACACAAAGAACAAAGGGAGGGATGATATTAAAATCCAAGAGAATCTGAGTTTAGATTTAGTCCTTGCGCGCCCTTTATGCGCGTAAATTACATACCTATACGTTCTTCCCCTACCCATTTTGCTTCCAGAGGTGCATGATGATTAGTAGGCATGCCCCTTTTAGTTTTTATTTGGGTTTTGTACGTGGGAAGAGTTTTGAGTGATTAGCATTTTACTCCATGCGTTTAGACGCTACATCTGTTTTTTCCTGCTTTTATTTTCAGAGATTGATGATATTTTTGTTTTGCAGTACTAAGAAGAGCTTTTAGATTTATCGTTTAGAGAGCTCTCCCTGCCTCTGCCTAGCACTGCTTCATTAGGGTATGCCCCTTATTAATCCTATTGCATTCTTTTATGAGATGAGAAGGCATCCGATCCAGTTTCAAAGCCGCTCCTAGGTATTGGTAGTTTTACGAGCAACTAGTTTTTCTAGTTTTTTTGATAAGTTTCTATGAGAAAAGTGTAGCAGAAAGGGGAACTTATGTATGTAAATTACTGACTTTGTAAAGAGACAATAGTATGGATTTTTTTTAATTTTATAAGCTTTTTTAATGAGGCTTATTGAGCATATTATCTCTTTCGTTTGACACTATCTTTGTTTAGATTGAGAAGAGCAAAGTTACTATTACGTCCCTGCTGATATTATAAGGTAGGTGGTGATTAAGAAGTGGTTGCGGGGGCAGGATTTGAACCTGCGGCCTTCAGGTTATGAGCCTGACGAGCTACCGGGCTGCTCCACCCCGCGTCATATATTTTAAGACAAGATTTTTTTATTGTCTACTCTCAGTATTGAGTATTGATATTTATCGTTATATTTTTTTTGAATTGTTATCTATCATGCCTTTAGCAGACCTGGCGGCGACTTACTCTCCCGTGCCTTAAGGCAAAGTACCATCAGCGCTGGAGCGTTTCACGGCCGAGTTCGGGATGGGATCGGGTGCGTTCACTCCGCCATAACCACCAAGTCAGCAAAAAGCATGAATGATGAGAAGCTGGAATTTTTATATTTTTGAAAGAATATGGGAAATGAGAACGATCAAGTCGATCGAACGATTAGTATCAGTAAGCTTCATGTGTTACCACACTTCCACACCTGACCTATCAACGTGGTGGTCTACCACGGTTCTCAGGGAATACTCGTTTTCAGGTGGGTTTCCCGCTTAGATGCCTTCAGCGGTTATCCCTTCCGTATATAGCTACCCTGCTATGCGGCTGGCGCCACAACAGGTCCACCAGAGATACGTCCATCCCGGTCCTCTCGTACTAGGGACAGATCCTGTCAATATTCCAACACCCACGGCAGATAGGGACCGAACTGTCTCACGACGTTCTGAACCCAACTCACGTACCGCTTTAAATGGCGAACAGCCATACCCTTGGGACCTGCTCCAGCCCCAGGATGCGATGAGTCGACATCGAGGTGCCAAACAACCCCGTCGATATGGACTCTTGGGGGTCATCAGCCTGTTATCCCCGGCGTACCTTTTATCCGTTGAGCGATGGCCCTTCCACACGGGACCACCGGATCACTATGACCGTCTTTCGACTCTGCTCGACTTGTCAGTCTCACAGTCAGGCAGGCTTATGCCATTGCACTCAACAAACGATTTCCGACCGTTTTGAGCCTACCATCGCGCGCCTCCGTTACTCTTTAGGAGGCGACCGCCCCAGTCAAACTACCCACCATACACGGTCCCGAATCCGGATAACGGACTGCGGTTAGACATCCATATCGGTAAGGGTGGTATTTCAAGGATGACTCCACAAAGGCTAGCGCCCCTGCTTCAAAGTCTACCACCTATCCTACACATACAGACACAAATGCCAGTGTAAAGCTATAGTAAAGGTGCACGGGGTCTTTCCGTCTAACCGCAGGAACCCCGCATCTTCACGGGGAATTCAATTTCACTGAGTCTACGTTGGAGACAGCGGGGAAGTCGTTACGCCATTCGTGCAGGTCGGAACTTACCCGACAAGGAATTTCGCTACCTTAGGACCGTTATAGTTACGGCCGCCGTTTACTGGGGCTTCAATTCAATGCTTGCACATCTCCTCTTAACCTTCCAGCACCGGGCAGGCGTCAGACCCTATACGTCGTCTTGCGACTTCGCAGAGCCCTGTGTTTTTGGTAAACAGTCGCTACCCCCTGGTCTGTGCCACCCTCTAACGGTTGCCCGCTAAAGGGTCACGCTTCTTCCGAAGTTACGCGTGCAATTTGCCGAGTTCCTTCAACGTAGTTCTCTCAAGCGCCTTAGTATTCTCTACCAGTCCACCTGTGTCGGTTTGGGGTACGGTCTATATGTGGGAGCTATTTCCTGGAACTGCTTCACTGCAAGATCAATCCAATAAGATCT
>NZ_JBHIPD010000039.1:0-4858 GCF_042195865.1 Bartonella sp. AP36NXGY
CGCACATCTTTAACCATTTGGTTTAGCAGCCCGTTCCACCGCATGTTATTTCGCTCCAATCACTGCTTTAAACAGCATTTCAGGGCGGGTGCAAATATAAAGCGGATAGCTATACACTTCAGGTTTTACCCATGCATTACGGTCGTGGTCGACGATAAGCATCGTGTAGAGAGGTCTTCCAACCGTGTTGGCAAAATCCAAGCTTTCACCAGGAGCAAAGGTTTTTTGGAAGACACCAGGCGCATCAACAGGAAAGAATTGGCATTCATCAGGCTTAATGCCTATAGCGCGCTTTGTTCCAGCCTTCGCACTTACATTATAGTTGTGAATACTCCGGTAATTAATGAAAGTGACACCTGCAAAGTCAAAACTACCAAAGCTCCCAGAGCCAATCGAACTTGGTGTTGCAACACCTCCGGCGCTATTGAGTGTCTGTGCTAAGGCTGTGTTTAAATAGGTCTCACGAATTGTTTTATGGTTTTTCAACTTGGAAAAGAATTCATTACCACAAAGCCCAATAATCCGCGAACGATCAGAAAATGCTCCTTTTGAAGCTTCAATCATCCTCATAATGACTTGATCAACATTGTCAGCAACATTGGTTGTTTCTGTATTTAGTTTAAAGTCAATGGGCTTTGGTGGTGCGATTTCCCATTCTTTGTACCAATCGACAATAACAGAGCCATCGGCATCAAGAACCACCCCTTGAACAGCGCCAAGTTGCATATTTTCCCATGTCAATTCTATTTCAGAAATCAGTTTCTTTTGTTTTCTGGCAATATATTTCATTGCTGTCTCTAACTGATCTTCTGCGCCAAATTCACGACGGTTCTGGATTTCTTCTGATTTTACGGTATCACTTTTGGCAATCCGTGTTGTTTTGAAAAACCGAAGATTACGACCCTCTCTATCACCTTCTGCCAAAGGTGCGCCACGTTCACTGGTTTGAATAAGCGAAAATGTATTATCACGCCGTTCAATACCAACCACTGTGGTACTGGTTTCAACTTCCTCAAAAAGATTAAGAGAGCTAATAAGACCAGGTTGAAACTCATAGTTTTCAATGGCTTTCATCATTGTGATGCTTGAGAAAGCATCATGTTTAAAAAAATTCATATCCATGTGTGCATTCTCCTATCGCAATAGAATGTTGTTTTTGTCTTCTAAAGACTGAATGGCTGCTTTCTTTTGCTCATCCGTGATGGCATCTGGCCATAGTAGTTCAGAAGCTTTTACAGTGCATAAGCGTGCTGTAATCACGGCACGTTGATCTGCTTCTGTTGCGTCAATAGTGGCAAAAGAAATCCCCGCAGGGATTTGACTGCCATCTGCTGCTGCTGGATTAAGGGGGGTATATTTTTGTGATGCTGTAATTTTCCCCATGACAGTTCCAGCTTCAATGAATGCTCCTGATGCAAACAGCACTTCTTCATTTGACATATCGGGGTCGTAGGGTCCAAGATAAGCGCCATTGCGTACGTCGTCATAAATAATATTCGTCATTTCACTGCCCTCCAAGCTGCTTCCCATTTTGCATAAATCTTTGCCTTGCTCGTCCCATCACTATGAGGGGTATAAGGCGAGACTTTTAAAGACGCGCTTTGAGAGCTAGCAGCCGTCAACACACACTGGCGTGCTTTCTCGACACTCATACCGTTTTGAATAGCTTTTGCTGCGTCAAAAGAAACGCCTAAGTGCTTTGCTTGCCTTTCAAGGGTTGTTAGTGCTTTTGCGCGCTTTCTTTCTTTTTCAAGAGCAGCTTTTATGTTTTCCTGCTTGTCCTCATTGTCTTCATCTTCATCTTCGTTTTCTTCTTCATCGTCGAAGTCTTCGGCGTTTTTGTCGATGTCACTATCGTCTTCGTCCTCTTCCTCGTCATTGATGATGTCGACGATCTTTTCGTCATCATCTTCTTCAGCGCGGTATTGTGTGCGTGCCATGTGTTTTGTCCTTCTTTTTCTGTTGATGTTGGGTTTTGTGATATGGAATCCGTTAAGGCTTCCAAAGCTTGCGCAAGGGTGCCCTGCGCATCTGCTAATCCAAGCGTGATCGCTTGGGTGCCTATAAAAGTTTCTGCTTTTGTGTCACGAATTGCAGCAGCATTTAAGCGTCTGTTTTGCGCCACCAAATCGACAAACATCTCGTAGAGCAGGGCGCAATCGGCTTGCATTTTTATCTGTGCTGTATCGCTCAAGGGTTCATGAGGGTTGCCATGGGTTTTGTGATCACCTTCAAAGACAAAGGTCCATTTATGCCCGTGTTTTTCATCCGCACGAGATTGGTCAAGATGGGCACAAACAACCCCAATCGAGCCCACAACCCCTGTGCGAGCTACCCATATTTGAGAAGCCGCACAAGCAATGGCATAAGCTGCAGAACAAGCAAACTCATTGGCATGTGCCCAAATGGGCTTGTCGTATTGTTTTGAGAGTGTTTGAAACTCTTCAACCAAATCAAACACACCACCGGCTTCTCCACCGCCGCTATCAATATCAAGTAAAACAGCGCGAACATCAGGTTGTGCAATGGCTTCACGAAAAGAAGCGCTTAAACCTTCATAAGAGGTTAGCCCCGATAAAGCCCCAAGCCATGCACCACGGCGCACAAGCGTGCCATGAACCGGTATTATGGCAACATTGTTTTGTACTACATAAGTTTCAGGGGGTCTTAAAGCCGTTGTATCCCCTTGCGCAAAAGCCCCAATGGGAAACTTTTCTCCCTCAAAAAGGCGTGGTGCAAGAGCATTCAAAATGATATCAAGCTTTGTCGAGGCAAGCATATGAGGAACCCCAAAAAGCCGTGATGCCAAAAACGGCATATCAAGATTATTCACCATTTTTATGTGCCTCACTGCCTTGGTTACTTTCATAAGTTTCAGAAGGTTCTGAATCTGCGGTATCAATTACTTGATTGCTATCAGAGGTCGCTGCCATATCCGTGTCAAAAGATAAGCCGCGCGCACGAGCGTCTGTGTGCTCTTCTTGCAGTTCGGCATGAATGCTGTCGATATCAAAGCCACGCTCGGCAAGTGCCATGCGTCGTGTTTTCAAGCCTGCACGAATTTCTTCTTTTTCCGCTGAGATATCCTTGTTTGGATCAATCATTTCAAGCGGGGGTGCAAAGCTTTCACATTGAAGCCATGGCAAGGAATTTTCTTCCCACCCTGGCAAATTGACGCATCCAGCAAGCACTGCCATTTCAACAAAACGCTCCCAAACAATGCGGTTAAACTGAAAGGCAATAATATGTTCACGCCATTGTTTGACGTGCCGTCTAAACTGAATGATGGAGGTGCGTACATTTGAAAAATTCCCCCGCGTAACGTCTCCAGTCACAACGGCATAAGGCATATTAAGTGCTGCACAAATTTTCAAGATATTGCGAAATTGAAAAGCCTCATAAGAGCCACCAACCTCAACAGGATTTGAGAATGTAACTTCTTTATTCTCTCCTAAATAAAGAGATGCACCGGGTGCAATGACAGGTGCTTTGTATTCTTCTTCAACGTTGTTTTTATCACGATTATCGGATAATTTTTCGACGTTTGGTGAATTGTCCTTGACAAACGCCGCGAAAAGAGCCGCCGTCCTTTTTCTATCGAGTTCTGCGTCGTCATAGGATTCGAGTTGAAAGATCTTTGTCATAGCGCGCGTTATTTTTGGAGAACCGCGCAATTGTCCGGCAATACGGCGCTCTTTGATATGAATGACCATTTCAGCAGGGACACGCACGCGCTCTTGGCTCTCAAATGCCATATTTGCAGGGACATCATCATAGGGGTGATGTTCCCAGAAATGATAAGCAACGCGCTTGCCACTGGCATTAAATTCAATCCCCATACGAATGTAATTGCCTTCAATATCAGCCGGTCCATTGTAAGTAAGGTCTAACATTTCGGTGGGATAAACTTGTAATTGAAGCGGCACACCAGAGCGCCCGTAGAGGTCAACATAATGTAGTCTTACAAAACATTCACCAGTTAGAAAGACTTCTCGTGCAATGGTTGCTTGAAGTCCATAAAAATTGGCATCTTCATCATAGTCCGCCTCATCAACCCATTGCCACCATAAGTCTAAAAGCTTTTTCTTTTCTTCTTGAAAACCTTCAATACGAGGATAAGGTTTAATCCCATCACTAACAGCCGCAGAGACCCATTCTTCCGTTGCAGACCCATAAAGAGATTCATTATCATAAAGCCATCTTGAACGAGCAACAATGGTATCACCACATTCTTCAATCGCTTTATTGATATGTTTTTTTGCGGGGTCAAAACCACCCATACGGCGGCTTTTACTTGCAGCTTCAAAAGGCGGATTGTGTTGACGAGAAATTGTAAAAAAGCCTGTGAGTTTATTGAAAAAACCAGCCATTAATAGCCTCGTGATATATTAAAATAGAAAACGCGTGAACGCTTGCGCCCTTCAAGGTTGGCTATTTGTATGTTCAGCATCTCAAGCGCTCTGCGAAGTTCCTCAACAGAACGATTGCTGACTTGCTTATCGCCGTGACGCACTGATTGCGCACCCGAATAAAGAGCCTCTTCAATTTGTTCACGCCGCCTTTTTAAACTTTCCAGTCTGTCAATTTTGCTGTTAATTGGTTCTAAAGTTTCACCCACAAATTACCTCCAATCCCCTCGCATATAAGGATTCATCACTGTTCTGGATTGTTTCCTTTGAGGTTTTGCTATCTGAGATCTTCTTGGAGAAGTGAATGAAGAAATCCCAGATGTTGGTTGCTCTACAGAACCTTCAATTTTAAGTTTTTCCAAACGCTCTTCTAAGATATCAACTTCTCGATTAAGGTTTATTCCCGCCGAAATCAGACCTTGTAAAGCCGCATAAGCATAGACCCTACA
>NZ_JBHIPD010000039.1:4958-6821 GCF_042195865.1 Bartonella sp. AP36NXGY
CGGCGTGGCCATACCGCACGCCATCCCGCTTGCCCCTTAATGCCCCAGATACGCCGCCCTTCACGCGGGCGTACATAATTATAAACTACCTGTGTGTGTCCACCACCGGTATCAATGCAAGCCGCTGTTATCCTAATCCCCTCTTTATAGCCTGGATGCGGCCAACGTTTTGCAAGATATTCATCCAATTGGTCCCACACTTCAAAAGAAGAGGGATCACCAAGGATCACTTGATAATCAATATGCCAACTTTCTTCACTACGCCCCCATCCCACCACTTCAAGTTCCAAGCGGTCATTTTGCACATCAATACCAGCTGTCAACACGACGGATTGTTCTGGTGCAAGGGGATAATCTTCGCGTTTTGCATAGAGGCTATCAGGATCAACAACTTCGCCTGTTCTGTCCTCCCATGGCTCTCCAAGCACTGTATTAATAAAAACTTGCAAAAGAGCAGGGTCTTCTTTGGCTCTTAAAAATTCGCGCGCACAATCGCCCCAAGTCAGCCATGGCGAATAAAGCGCTGAAATATGGTAAGAACGCAGACGAGGCTTACTTGACTCCTGTGTTGCGATCCAACAAGCACCGTTTTCTTCTGCCATTAAGGTGGACTTACGATGTTCGGCATGTTCATGACCACAATGCGCACAAACAAAAACAGCTTTTTCGGGGGCGCCTTTTGGCCACTTAATTTGTGACCAAACAATGGGTTGTAGAACACCACATGCATCACAAGGGACATTGTAATATCTCTGATCACCTAGCACAAAATCCTTGGCGATACGGCTTGTGTCACGGTGTGTCGGCGTGGACAATTTAAAAATTTTACGTTGAATAAAAGCAGAGGTTCGTTTTTCCGCAATTGTTACAGGATCGCCTTCATTATCGACATTCAATGGGTAAGCATCGACTTCATCCAAAACCAAATAGCGAATAGGAGAAGAACGCAATCCAGCAGCACTATTTGCTCCTGTAATCATCAATGTCCCCCCATAAAATTCCTTTGAAAACATTGTATTTCCACTGTCTCGTGCACGAGCAGGAGCAATGCGTTCGCTTAAAGCAGGGCTAGCTGAAATCATCGGATCAAGACGAGACTTTGACAGTTTCTTAGCGGTCTCAACTGTCGGCATCACATAAAGGGCTGGTCCTGGACTATGATGAATGGCATAACCACAAAAGTTCAACGCTGCTTCCGACATTCCAATCTGAGCCCCCTTCATCACAACCGTTGTTTCAGTCGGATCATAAACAGAAAGATTATCCATGATCTCTCGTAAATAGGGGGTACGTATAGTCCTCCATAATCCAGGCTCAGCACTCGTAACTGTGCTCAAATAACGATTTTTATCAGCCCACTGGGAAACAGTATAAGGCGGGTCAGGACGGCGTCCTTCATTCGCATAGCAAAAAAAGAGCCCAGCACCAGAGGACGAGGGCGAAGCATCACTTATCATGTTCTGGATTCTCTTCTAAAATGTTGGGATCGTGAAAAGAAACAGGGACGACATTTTCCACTAAAGCTTTGCGCATATGATGATCGATAGCTCCAATAAGGCTCGCAGCATCACATCCCACTTGCGCCGCAATTTCAGTACCAAAGCGATAGGCAAAATTGAGCATTGTATCTCGATGCGCTCTTCCAAAGTTCCATGCTTCTTTTCTCACTTCTTCACGATCAACAGTGGTTTCGCGTAACTTTTCCAGAGCAATCTTTTCTTTTGCTAGCGCAACTTGCATCCGCTCTAGTTTTATCTTGTATTCATTGGCTCCATCTGTGGAGGCTTGTTTGATCTTTGTCAGCGGTTGACCATCCGGTGCTAAAAATGGAGTAGGGCGCTTTGTTGGATTCTCATTCCAGAT
>NZ_JBHIPD010000040.1:0-6802 GCF_042195865.1 Bartonella sp. AP36NXGY
CTAAAGCCACAAAAACAGCCTCCAATATGGGGTGGTGGGGCTTTTTAGGAAGTCTGGTAGGCGCCATTATTTCCAGTATTTTTGGCTATTATGGTTATAGAAGCCGTAAGGACACTTTCATGCTTTAAAACGTCTACCTGTCTACCTTTAAAGCAAATACATAAAAAGCTGCACGCATAGTGCAGCTTTTTTGCAAAATTTTCTTGATTTTTCATGCTTTTCAACACAACAAGAATTTTCGAAATCCACATGAATCTTTTATAATCGTGAGAGACAAGATTCAAAATAAAAGATTTTTTTCAATAATTCTATTTTTTTATGTTTTTCCTTTAAAAAACTTCTTAAATGAAGTGTTGACTCCATCGATTATATATATATGCCATTACAGCATAACAAATATGCGACTCTTGCTCTATTTTTTCCATTTAAGCCAAACGAATTTCGCAAAAAAATATTCCTCTACGATCAACAACTTTTCTCAATATGGAAACCATATCAATCTTACATCTCATGTAAGAGAGAGCATTATGCGGTTAACATTTCATCCACACACAATATGAGAGAATAAGTTGAATTCTCTGATACAAAGGGAATACCAACCTACCAAATTATCTATTCTTAACAAAGCAACACTCTCACCACTTCAATACCAGTATTTTAGTTTGAGTATACGAACACAATTTACATTCTAGATTAAATGTATCAAATAAATAATGAACATAAAATCTATGAATAAACAATGGTTTAACTTTACATGCTTCAAACAAAGGACAAAATTCTATAATCATGTGTTATTAAATTTTTTTTTGTAAATATTTTATACAGATATCAAAAATCGTACCATTGCTTTCAATACAAGAAACCGACATAAAAAATTTCATATTGAATGACCAAAATAGTCTTTTACAAATTGCGATATTAGAGCAAAAACTTCATTGGCTAATTATACGAAAAAATAAAATAGAAAATGCATTTTAATAAATATAAAAGCAAATTGTTTTATAAAAGAATATGACAAAAACTGATAAATCAATTTATGATCATGTTATTTATGATTCAGATATTGAGTTCAGTTTTGCACAATCGTTTGAAAAAAACGATGAGATTAAAGTTTATGCGCAACTGCCTAAATGGTTTAAAATTGATACACCTCTTGGATCATATACTCCCGATAGGGCTGTATTACTCGAGCAAGATGGGCAAGGAAAACTGTATTTTGTTGTGGAAAGCAAAGGAAGTATTTTCGAAGACATGTTGTGCGATCTGGAAAAAGCAAAAATCCATTGCGGTCATGAACATTTCAAAGCTTTAGGAGAAAATACCCAATATATTGTTTCTGATAATTATGAAACTTTTATCGATCAAGCAATTCAAAAAGATACCACAACAACTTGAAAAAATATTTGGGCTATGGAAACAACCCTCCCCTGTTGTTTATAAAATGCACCTTTTTCCTACTCTATAATTTACAAGCCCTTCCTTATAACCGATTTTAATTTTTATTAAACAATCAAGAGATTGTCGAATATTTTCCAGAAAGGGCTGCACATTTAAGAAAAGAAAATTATAAACTATTGAGAATACATTTGACACCTAAACAATCATTTAAGCATAAAAAATGATATATAAACAAACATTGGATTTTTAAGTCAATAATTTGATTTATAAAGATTTTCACATTTTTCATGTTAAATAATAAATGCAAATGGAGCAGGCATGCACGTCTCGTGTAGGTTCTGCTTTTGCTCTCATGCAAAGTGAATTGACAGAAAACAGACTCCTCGATAAACTCATCAAAATCAGCTTAACTGATGGCTTCATTTTGGAGGAAGAGGGGTTTGTACACAAGAGAAGCATTTGGGGACCATCAGCACTTCCAATCACATTCATTCCAATATCAAAACCGCAGACATCACAAACATGTGTTAATTTTTTAAAGTCTGTGAATGGGGCGGGACCCATATCTAAAAGAATATCAACAGGGGGCATAATAATGCAAAAGAGAGATTCCTATACAAAAACAGAAAGGTATGTCATATATACCGTCATTATTTCCAGCATACTTCCTCTGCTGGACGGGAGCATTGTCAATGTCATCCTTCCTAACCTTGCGCATTATTTTTCAGTCGGAGAAAATAATATACAATGGGTTGTAACATCCTATTTTCTCGCCACCGTTCCAGGGCTGCTAATGGCCGCTTTTGTGCAAGGAAGAATAGGTATCAAAAGCACTTGGTTTCTTGCAAGCTTCATTTTTATGCTTGGATCACTGGGGGTAGGATTAAGCTATAATTTTCCAACTATTATATCTGCCCGTATCGTTCAAGGTTTCGGGACAGGTCTTTTGCTACCCCTTAGCCAAACCATCATTGCCTTACAATTTGGACAGACACGCGTGCGCCAAGCCATGGGCACCATAGCCGTACCAACAGTTTTCGCTCCTGCCTTTGGTCCGCTGGTAGGCGCCTCACTTGCTCAGTATGTCTCTTGGCGTTTGTTATTTTTTATTAATATTCCGCTTATTTTATTGGCACTCACCCTTGGAGCAAAACATTTAAAGAGCAACGAAACAACAAAAACAAAATTTAACTTATTTGCATTTTTAGCGTTTTCCATCTCCCTTCTTTCGTTTTTTTATCTCACAGAAGCCAGAAATATCAATAACCACAACACCCTCTTTATCCTAGCGCTTATAGCCGTGATATCTCTCATATTATTCATTGTTTCTAATCAGAAAGCAAAAAACAAATTAATCGTCTTTAGCGGATTTCAAAATGCGCGCTATACATTGCTCATGATCATGGGGCTCGTTGCTTCATTTCTTTTTTATAGCTTCCTCGTTTATTTCCCACTAGCCGTTGCCATGGGAGGAAACTATGAAAAGAGCCTTCTCATCATCGGTGCCCTCCTTGCTCTGCAAGGGGTAGGTGCGTGGATTGGCAGGAAATTTATTTACCAAAAATGGAAAGAAAAATCTCCCTTTTTCATGATAGGAATTGGTTTAGTGATATCAAGCTTTGGGTTATTATGCTTCGGCTATAATATAAGCATGGATGGACTGGGATTCTTGCTAAGAGGCATAGGACTTGGCATCACCACCATTGTCTGCCTTTCCGCCCCCATCCAATATGTCAACAGTTTATACGTCAAAGATACAGCCGTTATCACACGCATATTACAGCAAATAGGTGGTGCCTTAGGGGGTATATTCGCTGGCTTTTTGATCCATTCTCTGACAGAAGAATACCTGTCCTTAAACCAAACATATATCGTATTCTTCATATTCTCTATCGCTGCATTTTTACTGTTTTGCCTAGCCCTCCTCTTATCGCGTAAAGAGAAGAATTTTGATTTATGATATGCTTTATTTGAACTCCCTATCCATAACATTGGCAATGGCATATAAAATCATACAGCATTTACCACTTTTCGAGAAACCAACACACTGAGACCTTGACCACAGCCTTCATCATTTTTATGAAAAAACACTAAACCGATAAGCTCCTTAAGCTCTAAAATTGATCACCTCCAGCAACGTACGGTGTTTGTAATTTTATGATACCTCTGTGCTTTTAAATCCCTCTAAAAACCTCTTGAAATATGGGATTTTCTGATCAGACCTTTGCAAAGATCCACGAAATTAAGCACGCATTTCAATGCGGAATAGTCCCATAAATGCGCTAACAGACGCCCTACCGACCCAGCATAGAATATAGAACCCGCCCCCGCGCACGCCCCTATAAATGCTAATCATCTTTTACCACACACCGCGATGTGAAAAATCGCACTGTATTGCAAACTTGATAATGTTATTCGCCCCTTTTCAAAGTCATTGAATCACTATGCTTCCGTAACCGCAATAGGTTCAAATGAAACTGAAGCGACAAAAACAGCTGGTAAAGCAGCATCTTCTCTCCATTTCATTGTTAACTGTCATAACAAATCTCCCCCGCTTTAATAAAAAAGCCCTCTCTCATTGAGAAAGAAATTTTAAAAACATTGAAAATCATGAAGCACGATGACAGACAGCAAACCATCTCTAAAAAGACTGTTTCTTGATTTTCACAGCGTACTCTTAGATTTCTCTAACATTTTCCTGCCTTTAAATTTTCCTTATAAGTTTTACGGACAAAAGAAGCTTTTCAGAACTCTTTTACACATAACTTCATTGCTTCAAGCTCCCTTACAGACACGATAAACGTTTATATTTTCATCTCTACCAAATACGCGAGATTAACAGCGGATATCATGAAAACAGTCTTTTTATAGAAAACAGTAAGCTTTAACGGAATAAACGAGATTTTAAACTAGCCTCCCGCATTACTCTATACCGGTTATGCAAATAAAGAGCGCCATCTACTTTTTCTGACAAGCAAAGAACACACACAACATTTAGTAACATGCCATTATTGAAATTCTTGTCACAAAACCTTCCTTTCAGGGATTATGCGCATTGCCTGCTTCCTTCTCTCCAATAAACAATCTGCCAATAAAGAATGCTATTGCAGTTACGATAATACAAAATTATACTTCTGTTCTCATTCTATATTTTTCCAATTATCACGCATTATTCACCCCCTTCACTGCTTCACTGTTATAACAATGAAAGGAGAAAAAAATTAAAACACAATATGGCATTTCTCTTTCACAAATCTTATATAAGCCACAAAATTGTTGCGCGACTTTCTAAGCAAGGTCAGGCAATAAAATCATATTCTAAAAACCACTCAACATACCACTTTTTGATATTACAAAGATACAAAATGCAATTATCGTCTCCGCAAACAATATCTCAGAAAAACAAAATCCCTCCTGCAACAATTAGGGCACTCTCTCAAATATTACCAAAGTACTATTGGCCAGAGAATTTGGATGCCTTATTCTTTTATACACCATCTGCTCCTCATGAGTACCTAAGTGATGATAAAGAAGTCACGATTAAGAAACGACTAGATACAATCAATGTAAAATGCAATGAACCGCTTGAAGTCCTTGGTCCCCTGCTTGGTGATTTTTTGGACAGCGAGTTTCATAAGTTAGTCGGATTCATATTTCAAGACATACCAGAAGACCAAATGCTACAAGAGCTTAAAGAAGATCAACGTAAAATTTTAGAAACGTTAAAGAAAGATGGATTAGAATATCAGCGTGGAGGATATATTATCAAGAATGAGGTGACCTTCACACAAGAATTGCAAAAAGCTGGTCTCCTCTCGATGGAAGAGCTACAAAAACGTATTGCAGAGAAAGAACTTTCAGCAGTAGAAATCGAAATAAATAGAGCATTAGAAAATATAGAAAAAGATCCAAGGGAGGCAGTTCTATTTGCAGCAAATCTGTTGGAAGCCTCTTGCAAAGCTTATCTCGACCACCATTCTATCCCATATGCAGAAAACGCCCGTAATAATCTGCCCGCTTTATGGGAAGAAGTCGTTAAGAAAGCTAAGATCCATCCCGAAGATATGAAGCAAGAAAACTTAAAAAATCAAGATCTAGATGAAAATGACTTAAAAATGATCGCATCCGGTCTGTATCAAATTGTGCGCGGTACTATAAAGTTAAGAAACAAGAAAGGTGCAGCGCACGGCCGCTCAGAAAAGGATTTTGAACTAATCAATCTCAAGCCTCGCCATGCGCGTTTAACTTTTAATGCCGCCCATTCCCTCTCAATTTATATTTTAGAGCTCATGGATCAGCCATAATAAAAAACATATCACGACTACCAGCATTTTCTCGTGCCATTTTTAATGCCTAAAAAGCATTAAAGGGGAGTGGCTGCTTCTACCCTACAAAACCAAATATTTCTATAGCATGACAACATGAGTAGTCACACCGCTCTATGGTGTTCCTCTTCCCCGCGTTTCTAGGCTCCGCTTCTAAAGTCAGTGGCAATTTCTGTAAATGCAAAAGCCGCCCTTAAGGATGACGAATGAGGATGGTGCAAAAGTATTGCCTTGATTATTTTTTTTAAGAACAAACTAGCTAGTGTACTATTTTTGGAAAGCTCTCGTGCAGAAATATTATGATGGAGAAGCTAGTCATTATGATAAAAACACAAGTCTTAACTCCGTAAAGAGAGAAAATCTGAGCTTAGATTTAATTCCTACAAAGCCTTTATGCGCGTAAATTACGTACCTATACGTTCTTCCCCTACCCTACTTAATTTTATAATAAGACAGCTCCGTATAAAAAACAGCACTATTCTTACATACCATAACCATTTTCTCTTTACAGGCTTTCTGCTATCAACATAACACTTTTTGCAAAAGGTTTGCATCATCACAATGATCATAGGCATAGGCTCGCTACCCAAAAAGCTTTCTAGGTAAAAATCCGCCTTAGTATTTAGTGGTATAGATAGTTTGGAGTTCAAGGAATTGTGTACAGTTTTTTGTTACAAATTGTTTTGAGGATGACGATATACAGGCTACACATAAGACAAAGGGAGAGATGACATAAGAACCAAGAGAATCTGAGTTTAGATCTAATTTCTACAAAGCCTTTATGGCGCGTAAATTACATACCTATACGTTCTTCCCCTACCCTACTTAATCTTATAATAAGGCAGCTCCGTATAAAAAACGGCACTATTCTTACATACCATAGCCATTATGTATGTTAGGATAGTGTAAAAAGCTGTTATTTCTCTATCTGAGCCGTAAAGCACTGCCCCCACAGATCATAGGCATAGGCTCGCTACCCCAAAAAGCTTTCTAGATAAAAATCCCCCTTAGTATTTAGTGGTATAGATAGTTTGGAGTTCAAGGAATTGTGTACAGTTTTTTGTTACAAAAAGTTGGCA
>NZ_JBHIPD010000041.1:0-6605 GCF_042195865.1 Bartonella sp. AP36NXGY
TGAAGAGCAGATGAAGATAGTTCTTGAAGATGCCAATAAGTATACGGATGAGAAAGTTAGTGGTCTTGTCAATGATGCTGTTCACGAGTCGAAATCCTATACGGATATAAAGTTTGAGACATTGAATTATGCTATTCAGGATGTTCGGAAAGAAGCAAGACAAGCTGCTGCTATTGGTCTAGCAGTATCTAATTTAAGCTATGACGATACACCGGGAAAATTAAGTTTTTCACTTGGTACGGGTGTATGGCGCAGTCAATCTGCACTTGCTATTGGAGCTGGTTATATGTCTGAAAATGGAAGATTTCGCTCTAACGTATCTGCAACGAGTGCTGGGGGACATTGGGGTGTAGGTGCTGGATTTAGGGTAACACTGAATTAACAATAGAAAATTCGAAATAAATTTTCCTTCTCTTATCAAATGCGTTACATGTGCCATTTAAAGAGAAGGAAAGTTATTTTCATCATAAATGAATAGCAATAGAAGATAAGGGCGTATTTCGAGTAAAAATATATTTTTTATTGTGAAATTTTATATCAAAAAATCATTTATCACCTCCAAAAGGAATTATTTGAGTAATCGATATTTATTTTTAAGAAAGTTTTGCCTTCTTGTCTCATCAGACAAGGGTGAAAATTTTATAAGAAGTGATATTTTACACAGAAATTCATAGAGTAGTATACTTGTAAAGTTTTATATTGTATTCTGTAATAATAATCTTAGTGGGACTAATTTTAGTTACAGTGAAGCATTTTAACAAAAAACTACAAATGCCAGAGGGATGTTTTCATATAAATTAACAGAGTACGTGTAACCGCACAATATTTGAAAACTATACAGTTTATAATTTTATAATAGAATATCCACTAGGGGTATTCTTAAAGAAATAAAAAGTCTCATTTTTTCCTTGCTATTTTTTAATAATCTGTATAAAGTGCGAAAAATTAATTAAAAGAAACTAGAAATCTTCTCGCAAAGCGGGGTGCGGTAAGTTATGGCAAAATTACAAAATCACAATCATCTAATCTTAAAGAGCTTTAAGAGATACAAATATAAAACTCAGGGATATCTCGCTTATTTTCACGACAAAAGCACAATAACCCTACAAAAAACGCTCTAAATTACTCAACAAACAGCTTAACCTCCTTCCGCAATAAACATTTTATTGCCTTTTAAACACACAACCCCTAATAATAGTACACAAATATGTTTTTTCTACACTTTTTTCACCTTTCTTCACCTTTAAATTTAAAGGCTCTGCTGAAGAAAAACACCCCTCCTTAAAGGGGAATAAATAAAAACCACATTAATTGGACTATCGATCAACGTCGACTTCTATCTCATTGATATCTTAGATAGTCCTCTTCCGCATTATGACAACCCTAATCTTTTATAAAACAAGAAAAAACAATCTCTGGAGCTTAGTAGCACCGGAATATGTCTTTTTGATGTTTTAAATATCTTTTTTTACTTAGAGGATTTATTATGAAAAAAATATATACCACACCACACACGCTAGCAGTGAGTAATTTAAAAAATTCTTGCTCGTCTTATCAATTACCTTTTATTAAAACGCTTTCATTAGTGTCAGTAGCTGTCTTTTTATCAAATGCTTCTCCTGTTTTTGCTTGTGATCTTTGGGGTAATGTAGCACAGTATTTTGGCGGAGGTACAAATATACGTAAAAGTATTGCGCCAACCTATATAATTAACGGTAAAATATATAGAGATGTTGGTTCTGCGCTGTATGGTTTGGAGAATTATGTCGCTGAAACCAGGTATGATAAGCTTGTTAAGCAAGATGCATCAGGACTTATTACAATTGGTGCGGACGTAGGTGGTAATAGAATAACTATCGCAAATAGCTCTCATGGATTGAGGACTCTTACTGGTGTTGCTGATGGTTGGGTTTCGCCAATCTCGTATGATGCAGTCAATGGTTCTCAGCTTTTTTCCCAAGGCATCAGTACTGCGATCTCTTTTGGCGGTGGTGCTGGATACGATAGAAAAGGAAACTGGATAGCTCCTACTTTTACAGTTAAGGTCTTTGATAAAAATGGTAATGGAGCTGAAAAGGATTATAAGAATGTTGCGGATGCCTTTACTGGCGTAAGTAGTTCTTTCACGAATCTTGATGCAAAGATTGAAAATATTAAGGTAGCAAGTAATAGTCTTGTTAAGCAAGATGATACGGGGCTTATTAGCATTGGTGGAGAAGTAAGTGGAACTAAGGTAAGCATTGCAAACGTTGATAATGCAGTTCGGACTCTTTCGGGTGTTAAGGCTGGTTCGATTACAGCAGCGTCCACTGATGCGATAAATGGTTCTCAACTTTATTCCATGAGCAATGTAGTCGCAGGCTATTTTGGCGGTGGTGCTGGCTATAAAGATGGAAACTGGAGTGCTCCTACTTTTACAGTTAAGGTCTTTGATAAGGATGGTAATGGAGCTGAAAAGAAGTATACTAATGTTGCGGATGCCTTTACTGGCGTAAGTGGTTCTTTCACAAATCTTGATAAAAAGATTGAGAATATAGTCATTAATGGGACAGGTGATGATCTTGTTAAGCAAGATGATGCCGGACTTATTACCATTGGTGGAAAAGTAAGAGGGGTCCAGGTAAATATAGCAAATGTTGATAATGTGGCACGGACTCTTGCGGGTGTTAAGGCTGGTTCGATTACAGCAACATCGACTGATGCGATAAATGGCTCTCAATTTTATGCCATGAGCAATGTAGTTGCTAGCTATTTTAGTGATAATGCTGGATATGATAAAGATGGAAACTGGAATGCTCCTACTTTTACAGTTAAGGTTTTTGATAAAAATGGTAGTGGGACTGAAAAGAACTATAAGAATGTTGGGGATGCGCTTTCTGGTGTAAGTAGTTCTTTTACGAATCTTAATCAAAAGATCGAAAGTGTGACAGGTGATAGTTTTGTTAAGCAAAATAGCGCTGGGCTTATTACGATTGGTGGAGACAAGGGTGGTGATAGAATAGATATTGCAAACGGTATTAATTTTCCACGAGTTATCTCTGGTGTTAAAGGGGGTGCATTTACGGCAACATCGACCGAAGCAGTAAATGGTGGTCAAATTTATTTGATGGCTCAGACATTTGCAAGTTATTTTGGCGGTGGTGCTGGCTATAAAGATGGAAAATGGTCACATCCTACATTTACAGTTAAAGCCTTTGATAAGGATGGTAATGCAACTGAGAAAAACTATACTAATGTTGCAGATGCGTTTTCTGGCGTTAATAGTGCTTTCACAAGTTTGAATGAGGAGATTGTTAAGATAAAGAATAAGCCTGGTATTGAAGAAAGGGAACACATCCATCAAGACGGTGATTTGAATGATATTATTTCAGAAGGCTTTCCTTTTATGAGAAGCTTACCTAGTGCTTTAGGTAATGTGAAGGTTCCAACTACGATAACTGTTGCTCCTAAATCACCATTAAAACAAGTAAGTTTTATGAGTAGTGAAGGTGAAAGCCGGCGTCTTTTTGATATTGCTGCTGGTGAGATTTCAGAAACGTCGACTGATGCTATAACTGGTTCTCAGCTCTATTCGATAAACAACCAGATTGCTACTTATTTCGGTGGTGGTTCTGGATATAAAGGTGGAAATTGGAGTGCTCCGACTTTCACAGTTAAAGCCTTTGATAAGAATGGTAAGGAAACTGAGAAAAAATATACTAATGTTGCAGATGCATTTGCTGGCGTTAATAGTGCTTTGGCAGGTTTAAATGAGCGGGTTATGAACGGTATTGGTGAAACAGAGGGTAAACCACAAAATGGTGATCCTTCGGATGTTATTTCAAAAGGCTTTCCTTTTATGAGAAGCGCACGTTTTCTAAGAAGCTTACCTCTTGCCATAGATGAGGAAGAAAGCGCCATAGATGAGGCGGATAATTCAACCACGGTAACTGTTGCTCCTAGTGAAATTTTAGAAAAGTCAACTTATGAGGTGACTGACAATCAGTTTTCACAGATGAGTAACAGGGTAACAGGCGTTGAAAAAAAGGTAGACAGCGTTACAGACAGGGTAACAGAAGTTGAAAACAAGGTGAATGTTGCGGTTAGCTATGATACCGATGATAGCGGAAAGAAAATCAATAGCATCACTCTAAAAGGTGTCGATGACAGTGAGCCTGTTTTGATTACTAATGTTAAAGATGGAAAAATTGAACATGGCTCTAAGGACGCAGTGAATGGTGGTCAGTTATACGATCATACCGCGGAGCAGATGAAGATTACTCTTGAAAGTGCGAAAAAGTACACGGACGATCAAGTCAATAATGGTGTTAACGAGGCAAAATCCTATACCGATATGAAGTTTGACGCACTAAGTTATGATATTACGAATGTGCGCAAAGAGGCAAGGCAAGCAGCAGCGATTGGTTTGGCAGTCTCTAACTTACGTTACTTCGATGACCCAGGATCTGTGAGTGTTTCATTTGGTGGCGGTTTTTGGCGTGGACAATCTGCCTTTGCGATTGGTGCAGGTTATACATCTGAAGATGGCAAGATTCGTTCTAATCTATCAGCAACCAGTGCTGGCGGTCAGTGGGGTGTAGGTGGTGGAATAACTCTGAAATTAAAATAACACCAGAGAATATGAAAAACTACAATTTAAGCGAAGTTTCGCCCTTGTCTTCTTAGACAGGGGCGAAATTTTATATTATAGAGAAGTAATATTTTACAGAGAAGGCCATAGAGTAGTATTTATAAA
Source organism: Bartonella sp. AP36NXGY (assembly GCF_042195865.1). Taxonomy (NCBI): domain Bacteria; kingdom Pseudomonadati; phylum Pseudomonadota; class Alphaproteobacteria; order Hyphomicrobiales; family Bartonellaceae; genus Bartonella; species Bartonella sp. AP36NXGY. The sequence continues at coordinate 4,736 of NZ_JBHIPD010000041.1, forward strand.
GTCTTATAATAATTAAAGTCTTATACCAATGTATTTTATAGTAATAATCTTAGTGAGATTGATTTTAGTAAGAAGTAAAGCACTTTAACAAAAATTTTACAAATACAGAGTAGTACTCTCAGTGCGTAATTGCGCAGTATTTTAAAACTGTACGTTCTATAATTTCATTGATAGAAAATATCCATTGGGGGATACGTTTAAAAATTTAAAAATCCTATTTTATTATTTTATTTATTTGCTCTGTACATAGCAGTAGCAATCATGAGGCACGCAACAGCAGCAATTATTAGTAAGACTCATTTTGATCAAAATGGGACACTTAAATAAAACTATGAAACAGAATCTCTAGACAAGTCTATAGTGCATGGAATCTATGAGTTTTAAAGTTATAAGGATATTTCACGGTTATATAAATCGGAAAGACTCATTCTGTAAAAATAATTAAATTCATTTTCTTCTTGCTATTTCACTCAATAGTCTATAACATCATAAAATATTCTTTAGTAAGACTCATTTTGGCAAAAACAGAAAAATGCTCGCAAGGGGGGGCAGTTGATTATGAACAACACACACAATCATCCTTATTTTACTCTAAAGCTTAAGAGTATGCCGCTTATCCCTGCGATAAAAGCGTAATAATTTCACAACAAGTACTCTAAATCATTCAGCCAACAACTTAAACTCTTCCCCTAATAATACCTTACAGCTTCTTAATCATATAAAATGAACTCTTTTACTTTTAAAATTATAAACCGCAGACCTAACAATAGGGTGCAAGTATGTCTTCTTCATACCTGTTTTTCACCCTCATCCAGGAGTTTTGTTGCAAAAAAAGCACCCTTCTTAAAGGCGGAAAAAATAAAAAACCCATTAACCACATCGTTTATCAAGATTAATTGCAACCTTGCTAGACTTCTAATTACTTCTGTTCGCCTCTGCGGCAAACTCAAACTTTATAAAGAACAAAAAAATCACGTCGTTAATCACTCCTAACACTGAAATATGACTTTTTAATGTTCTAAATATGTCTTTCCTATTTGGAGAATTTGTTATGAAAAAATTATATACCACACCAAAAGCGCTAGTGGTGAATGATTGTAAAGATTCTTGCTCGTTTTATCGACGGCTTTTTATTAAAGCGTTTTCATTGGCTTCAGTGATTATATTTTTATCAAATGTTTCTCCTGTTGCTGCTGCTACTCAGATTTTAAATAACATATCAAACGACTTTAGTGGTGGTACAAATGCGCTTAAAGGTATACCGCCAGCCTATGTAGTTGGCAGTAAATTGTATAGAGATAGTGGCTCTGCATTTGTGGAGGGGGAGGATGCTCCCAAGAACTTAAGTCTTAATATTAAGTTTCAGACTAAAGCTGCTTTTGATACTGCATTTGCAGGTACGGAAGGTTATAAGAATGTAGAAGGTTATAAAAGTGTTGCGGATGCATTTTCTGGCACTAATAGTGCTTTGGCAGCTTTAAATCACCAGATTGTTGAGATAAAGGAACCCCATGCTATTGGGGAAAAACAAGATAATCCATCTCAAAGTGATGATCAGCATAAGAACACAGGTAGCTTTTCTCTTTTAAGAAGCTTATCTCGTGAACTAGCCCGAGCGGATGATGCAAGTATGGTAACTGTTGCTCCTACCTCACCATTAACTCAAATAACTATTCGGAATAGTAAAGGTGAGACACGGCGTCTTTTGGATGTTTCTCCTGGTGAGCTCTCAAAAACGTCAACCGATGCCGTTAATGGTTCCCAGCTTTATACGTTAGGCACTGGGGTTGCAAAATCTTTAGGTGGAGGAGCTAAGTATGAGAATGGCACGTGGAATGCTCCTACATTCAAGGTTAAGCGATTTAATCCT
>NZ_JBHIPD010000042.1:0-6345 GCF_042195865.1 Bartonella sp. AP36NXGY
TGCCAACTTTTTGTAACAAAAAACTGTACACAATTCCTTGAACTCCAAACTATCTATACCACTAAATACTAAGGGGGGCGCATAGCTGGCCTAAACTCTCTTTACAGAAAACAAAAAAACAAAACGCTGCATAAGAAAAACTCAAATGCTTGAATTTTTTCTTTCAACGTATGCGCTGATATTTGCTTGCATATCGTCTTAAAAATCCATTTTCCACCAAGATTCGTCTTAATCTCGCAAAATCTAAAGTAAAAAGGCTACATATTTTTGATGTTTCCGTTTCGCGATAGTTTTTCCTATTTTAAATGCTTCTGCAATTTTTGTAAGTATATCTTCTGTTTCTAAATGACGATCGCTAAAAATTTCCATATTTCATACATTTTTATCTTCTAGCGCTTGCCATAATTTATCGATTGCTTGAAATCCCTCTGTTGTGTTTTGAATAAGACCAAGGTTTAAAAGGCGATTAATAGATTTGTGAATGTTTTTGGTCTCTGAATTGACAAGTTTGAGGATATCAGAAAGAATTTTAGCACCAAGTATAATAACAGTATAGACAGCGCGTAGTGTCGGTGAGGTCATGGCAGAAATGAGCGAATTATAAGAAAAATGCTTTGGCTGTGTTGCACATGGATATCAATAGAATATTATTCGTGCAGAATGTAGCTACCTTACGCTTGTCTATCCCATAATCCTTTAAGCTATGAGACAATTTGCAACGGCGTTTACAGAGCAATCTTTAGAGACCGTTTTGAGCTTTTTTGCCGCAGAGTGTGTTCAAAATCATAATTGAGTGATTTATGGCGAAGTGTTTTGAGTGCTCTTGTTGTGCCACCGGTTGCAAAAACTATATGTGACATGGAAGCTGCTTATTTTTTCGTTTGCATGAGGCAAAGGCAAGAAGCAAAGGCGGAGGCACCAACAATCATGCAAAAGGTGAAAGCGATATGATTGTTGAAATGGCTGATAATCCATCCACTTGTCCATGAGCCGGCGGCTTGGCCAATATTTGAAATAACAAGAATATAACTGAAAAGAACACTGGCAGAGAGGGATGGGGTTGTTTTCCCTGCTTGATAGTATATTTCTGGAATCATGACAGATTCATAGACACTGTAGGCAATTAATGCAGTCACAGCGGTAAAGACCCCACCCATGAGGAAAAATGAGGAGAAACTTCCCATAAGCCATAATAGATAGAAAGTTGATTTATCGGAAAGGCTGAGATGTTTATTGATTATTCCTTGCCAGATACAAATACTGATGCCAACAATTGAAAAGAAAATTCCACTATAAGGGGCGAGATTGCTGTCAAATTTACTGAGAAGTGTTGTGGTGGTGATGAAAATTCCCATGAGGAATGCACAAAGCAAAGCCGTGACCAGCAAATAAGCAATAGAACGATTATGTATTATTGTTTTTAAAGAAGAAAGAAGAGCTTTTTTTGTTTTTTTATTCTTTTCAAGAGATAATGTTTTATGCGGGTAATGATAAACAATTTGAATGGATAGAACACAAAGATACAAACCAATGAGTGCAAAAAAAGCCATTAAGAAGGTTGATGCGTTGTATTTTATGGCACTCGTTGCAACAAGAGGGGCGATAACGACAGCAGCATTTTGAAAAAAAGAATAGAGAGTTAATGCGCGTTTAAGAGCATTTTCATTGAGATGTTCTGATAAAATTTCTCTCAAAAATGGCTTTGAAATTGCTTTCGAAAAAGCCATTAAGGTAAAAAAGATCAACCATGCAGAAGGTGTGAGCGATAGGATAATGCACACAAAAGCGCTACTCCTTAAAATAAAGGCGGTAGCCATTAAGAGTTTACGGGAAAATCTTTCTAATAAACCTGTTGTGGTTACCATGAGAATGCTTTCAAGGATTACCGATCCAGCGAGATAAAAAGCAACATTGGCAGCAGTTATGAGAGAAGAGTTTCCAAGCAAAGGGAGTACAAAGAAAAAGGAAAATTCAGAAAGAAAAACTGTGCTATAGATGAAAAAAGGAATTTTATTTTTGCCCATGGAATTTCCATAGAAGTGTTGTTAAATGATCAAAGACATTTTGTTGTATCTTTTGAGGAAGTTTTGCCAGCCCTATTTCTGCTGTGCACATTTCGTTGAAATAGTATCTTTCTTGATTCACTAGCCAGTCCAATGCAAGAATATTGTTTTTTCTACGATGTTTTTAGAAATATCGAGCATGATTTGGATTGAGCAACAACACTGTGCCCAGATGTTCGCGCAACAATCATAAGATCCATTGAGACCTTGATCCTATATCTTCTCCTGATGGTTTTGACTGTTTTTAACCCTATTTGATAACCACCCAATCCTTTTTGATAACCAATTGGCATCCCGCACTCTTGTTCCTCCCCATTGCATCTCTTGCGAAGAGAGCACGCTAATCTCATCTCCATAGATTGTCAACATATGAATGGGATGAATGATTTTGTAACCTTTTAATGAAATTATATTTTTTTAGTGGAAGGTTATTCATTCTCTTGAAATAGAGAAGAAAAACGATAGCGTTCGCTAATCATTTTTCAATTCTCTTTTAGCGCATGCGTTGATATTTTCCTCCATGGCGTTGTAAAAAACCTCTCTCAACAAGAGTGCGTCGTAATCGGGCAAAGTCTATCGTAAAGAGGTTGCATATCTTGGAAACTTCCGTTTCGCTATAGATTTTTCCCATTTGAAAGGCTTCACCAATTTTTGATAGCATCTCTTCTGTTTCTAAATGGCGGTCACTTAAATTTTCCCTCTCCCGTTCATGTTTATTTTCTAGCATTTTCCACACTGTCTCTTCGGCTTGAAATCCTTCTGTTGTGTTGTGAATAAGTCCAAGATTCAAAAGGCGATTGATGGATTTGTGAATGTTTTTGGCATCTGAATCGACATGTTTGAGGATATCAGTAAGATTTTTTGCACCAAGGATAATGGCGGCATAAACAGCGCGCAGTGTCGGTGACGTCATGGCAGAGATCAGTGAATTGCGGGTATTGCGTTTGTGAAGGGTTTCTTTCCCCATGGGCAAAAGATCATTGCGAATGGGCAGTTCATTGATTTCTATGAGTTCTGCTTGTAGCGATTGTGCGCGTACAATTTGTTCGGCTGGGGTGCGTTTGCGAATAATCCCCAGACCACCCTGGCGATATTTGTGGTTTTCGGGGAGTGTTAAAGCTTCATAGGAGCCATCAAGCCGGTAGAGAATTTCTTCCCACAAAGGAGTTCTGACACGTCGCACCCGCTGTGCCCCATTGAGAGCAACCGTTGTTGTTATGGTTGGTTCATGCAGACATAGATAACCACCCGCGGTGATGTGTTCCCAAAGGGTTATAACAAATCGCACATCATCTGCGGGAGTACCAGCATCAAGCCAAGCAAAATCTATTGGTCCCCAAGATTTGAGCGTTTCATCATCAAGAGAGAAAAAATTCTCATGGATAAATGTTACAGTATCTTTTTCAATACCGTCTTGAAGCAGTTTTTGCCATGCTTCTTCGGCTGATTGACCTTCTACTGTAAAATCATCAATGGTGATAAGCCGAGGTTCGTAATTCTCAAGGATTCCTGAAGGATCAAGCAAAGCTGTACGCTCTTCCCAGGTGGAAGATTCTAAAAGTTTTTTATCTTGTTGCCATGCTTGTTTTGCTTTTTGCAGTGCTTTAGCAATCAAGCGCGTACTATCACCAGCACCGATTTCAATGACTGTGCGCGGTCTTGCCATTTGAATAAGCGCATAAATGAGCTGTGCACTATTTTCTGTTCCCATGCCAGGTCTTATCAGCTGAATCTTTTTATCCTTATAATTTTACCAATCGTAGCATTCCTGCTTTTACAAAAAATTTTATTGAATCCTCTATAGGGTGTTGAATGTGCATTGGTGTGGTGGCTTGCTTCAAGAGATGTTTTGTTTTTTCATGAAGCCGGATTGTACGCCCATTGAGTTGATTAATGGCAAGACTGCCAAGAGAAGAATCTATGATAATACATGTTGGCTCTCGTAAAAGAGCGGTTGCATCATTTTCTGAAAATGCTTTTTGATCTGTTTCGATGAGACCGTGTTGTAAAAGTGATATCAAAAGACTTCCAGAGGCAAGAAGAGTATCATTGAATTGTATTTCCCTCAGTGATTGGACAAGGCAGCCTTCACGAAGTGCTTCAAATGTGGGAAAGTCGAATCCGCCAAATGCCGCTCCTTTTGTAGAAACAATGGTGATGGGTTGTATTTGCCGTTTGCCAATGAGTGCTGGTTTGTTTTTTATTATTTGTACATCTTTTGCCCATTGAACGCGTGATAAAGGATTGAGTTCACTTGGGTAGACAGCGAAAGAATTGATGGCTATGGGCGGCGTTGGTTTTTGCAATTCAAGTGTGTGGGAGCTCTCATGACAATCATGTCGCATATAGTCTGCCAGTTGCCACACATAGCCGCCTGTTCCATTGTAAAAGTTTAAGCCTATAGGATCTTGTTGCATGATGTTATCGTTTTTTTTTTACTTTAAAATATCAAGCTTTGGGGAGGGTTGTTAGTTGCTCTACATTAAAGAGTGGTTTATCAAAGTCCTATTGGGTTGGTATGGGGTTGCATGGGATACAACGATTTGATAGGGATTTTATTGAAATTTGATTGGGTGGTGATTGTCATGTCCTTTTGGGGTGTATGGTTTGCTTGAGAAAAACGCCACGTCCACTAACCATTATCAAATTCTCTCTGTTTTTTTTGTACGGCACTGTTCACAATAAAACCTAAGATGCCTGTGATCATTGTGGCTATGCCAATGATAAACAGTGTACTTTGGGTGTGATGCACTTTTACAAAACCGGCTCCTAGAAAGCCAAGGCACACCGCTGTTTGTATGATAAAGATATAGGCAGGCATTTGGTTGTTTCGGTGTTCTTTCTGAATGGCTTTCATCATAAAACTTGCCATCAGAGCATTTTGCACGCCGTTAGCACCCCCAAGGATGAAAAATGACAGCATCATTAACCATACAATATGTGTTAAGGAAAAGCAGAAAATTGCAAAGCCGATGATTGCAGCGGCAAGTGATGCTCCAGCGGCATTACCAAAGCGATGAAAAAGGCTGGAGAAACAGAGTGGACCAACCACGAGGCCAAGACTTAACATGCTTGTGATTACCCCATAGGTTTCTGCACTGAAGTACAGCTCAGTGCGGATGCGGACAATCGATAAGACGTTGAGAGCAGAGGTGAGGATGATGGTAATGATGAGGGGAGAAAGAGCATAGACAACATTTTTTTTACGCAAGAGACCCGTTAAATCTAGCCCTTTTTTGCTTTTTTGCGTTGTGTTTGTCGTTTGTGTATGAATTTTAAAACTTTTAAAACAGAAGAGAGTGATAAAGGTAGCAAAAAGAACCATGACTGACAACACAAACAATCCTTTTTGCCCGTTTGATATTCCATACAATACACCTCCTAACAATGGTCCGGCAATATAGCCAAGATTACGGACTGTTTGGATAATGCGGTTGATACGGTCTAATTGCTGATCATTGGTTGCAAATTCTGGGACGGAAACGAGGATAGCAGACCAAAAGAGTGAACCAGCACAACCTAGTGCGAAAGAAAGGGCAATATAAACCCAAAATTGGTTGGCGATTGCAGCTGTGGCTATAAAGAGTGCTTCAAACAATAAAACAATGGGTACTGTTCGCGCTGGTTGGAAGCGATGTAAGAGACGTGGTGCAATGGGGCCTGCACAAATTGCCCCGACAAGCCCTGCAAACAGCAGCATTGAAATAGATGCTGTGCTTTCTGCTAAGTGGAGAGCAAATGTAACTTGTGCTGTTTCATCGGCAAAGCTGCTAAAGCCCAAAACAAGGAAAAGCCCCATTTGGGTAAAAATCATGGATTTTTTCTTTGTCACAATGCTCCTCCCCAAGAGGTTATAAGGTACAATTTTCTTCTACGTGTTTATGGTATATCCCATGCTTTGTATAGTTTTTCTTGATGATCAGTTGAGAAAGGAAGTTTTCAGAGCTCTTTTCCAAAACAAGAACAATGCCTATTGGCAGCGATGAGCAACTCCTTATGTTTTTTTTAAGGGGAGTATTAAGGATGATGGGCTGGTGAAGTTGTCTGATATGAGAGACAATGATACAAAAAGACAATCAGAAAATTTTGCAAAAAAGCTGCACTATGCGTGCAGCTTTTTATGTATTTGCTTTAAAGGAAGACAGGTAGACGTTTTAAAGCATGAAAGTGTCCTTACGGCTTCTATAACCATAATAGCCAAAAACACTGGAAATAATGGCGCCTACCAGACTTCCTAAAAAGCCCCACCACCCCATATTGGAGGCTGTTTTTGTGGCTTTAG
>NZ_JBHIPD010000043.1:0-5778 GCF_042195865.1 Bartonella sp. AP36NXGY
GAATGGAAAATCCCATAAACGTAATAGAATAAATCATCTTTCGTGATTTTTTCATTAGGATAAGCCGCTTTAAAATGGTCTAACCCTTCATCCGTAATGGCATCACGGCGTTGTAAACCAGCTGTTGTGTTTTCTTCTATAGAATGCGTAAATAAATGGGGTTGTTTTTCACTTTTACTTTTTGAAACCGTAGTATCTTCGTAAATATAAAGTGGAAAACATTGACCTTTATCCACTACATCAAGATTAGGTAAATTTTTAGACATAAGTACAGAAAAACCTGATTGAGTTCCCGTACCTGTAACTTGTATCACCTTATTTTCAACCGTTTCTCCTATCGGAAATATCCGCGGCATTTGATAGACTCTCTCATTAAAAGTACGGTTGCAGTATAGCCATTGTTTCGTAAAAGGACGATAAAGACTTTGCGTGATGCATCTATCTTCAAATTCAAAGATTTTTCCTCTTACTAACTCTTGTTTAACATTATAGCTCCAACTTATCTTCCTCTCATCTGTATCAACGAAATTATTTACAGCCTTTGTACGTATCTTGCGACTAGCATGCGGATAGATATCATTAAAACGTTCCACTTCACTGTTATAGAAGGCAATCATATTACTCATGTTTTTCTTTAAAGTTTCATGGCTTGAGTTATACGTCCAAGCATCACGATTGGTTACAACCCCAAGAGAAAACGTTTCAAATAGTCTGAAATTACATCCCTTCTTATCGCCTATAGCTAAAAATGTTTTGAAATTGTTATCACGTTGATGAATCCAGTCACCATGTTCATCCGGTGTAATTATTTTCCAACCCGATTTATTTGTGATGCCATCAACACTACCAAAGTATTGAAGCATCTCAAGTTTTTTTGCGGTGGAAAGATTATCTCCAATGTCATGATAGTAAATCTTACACGGTTGTTTTTTATTTGGATTGCGCACAAAAATCGTTACAGCTATTCCGTTTTGACTTCCAGAACCAAAAACATTGCCTCCTTCCTTTGATAGCTCTTTTGATTTTATATTTTTTCGAATATCACCACGAAGATTAATGATATAAATAGAAGAATATTCATTTCGTAAGCATTTTCGCATGCCATCAGCAAATGCTTTATCTATCCATCCATTTCCAGAAATATAAGCTACAATACCACCTTGAGAACTTAAGCGATTACTTGCCCACCTAATCGCTCGAATATAGCTATCATAGAGATTTCTTTTTAATGTTGCTTGAGATTTAAGTGCATACGTATTTTGGATACTTCTATCAAGTATTTCATATTCTACATTTGCATTATTATCATTCTCACTTCTTTGACCAGAAGAATAAGGAGGGTTACCAAAGATAACTTCAATATTTAGTTTCTTTTGATGCTCTAAATATTCACTGTTTTCTTTGAATAATTCCTGTAGAAGATTTTTCTCTTCAAGCATCCGAAACGTATCGGTTAAGCCAATATGCTTAAAGGGAATGTAATCACCTTTCATAAGACCATGATAGGCCGTTTCAATGTTAATCGCTGCTATGTAATAGGCAAGTAAAACAATCTCATTGGCATGGATATCATGACGGAACTTATATTCCATGTCCTCTAGTTTGATCAGTTTAGATTGTAAAAGCCGTGTGATAAAAGTACCCGTTCCCGTGAAAGGGTCAAGAATAGAAACACCCCGTGACCCCAAGCTTTTGCCAAATTCATTACGCAACACATCATCAACAGAATGAATGATAAAATCAACAACCTCAACGGGCGTATAAACAATCCCAAGCCTATCCGTGGTTTTCTTAAATGCCTTGGCAAAAAAACTTTCATAAAGTTTGATAATAAGATTCTGTTTTGCATGAGTTTCCGTAATGCCTGCTGTACAGAACATGACACTTTTGTAAAATTTATCAAGATCTTTCGTTTTCTCTTCGATATTTGTTTTATCCAGTTCCGTTAAGATCTTGTCCATTGCTTGCGAAATGGCATTGTTCTGTACAAATTCATTACCGTCAAATAAAGCTTCAAACACGGGACGCGTGACAAGATGTTGCGCTAACATCTCAATCGCTTCCTCTTGCTTGATTTCACTGTTGACGTTGTTCTTTAATTCCTTATGGAATGCATCAAAGGCGTGAAAGGCTTCACTCTTTTCATCGGAAATCATATCTTTAAGATGATTGATATGGTTTTGAGCAATCTCAGCAACATTGTTCGCCCAAATGCCCCAATAATCCGTGATTTTAAAACTATCCAGAAAAATGGCTTTGACAAAATCAAAAAATTCAGAACGGCGGAATAAGTCTCCTTGTCCTCCAGATACCGGTTGAGATTTGCTTTCTGATGTTCCAATGGTATGTCCAGAACTTTCTGCTTTTGATGGTATCGAGATCTCATCAACCGTTGTGGTAAGCTCTTTTAATTCATTGGCACGCTTAATTTCTATAATCTCAATCGTATGGCTGCTATCTTGTCCTAAAGACATTTGATTAATCGTCCGAGCAAGTCTCTCATCATGAGAATGTAAAGCATGCAAAACTTGCCAAACAACACGGTATCTCTTATTGTTTCGTAAAGCCTTTTTGGCTTCTAAGTGTGAAGGAATGATAATGGGTAAAATGATATAGCCCGTTTTCTTATTTGGAGCACGACGCATCACACGCCCTACCGCCTGTATCACATCGACTTGGCTATTACGCGGGTGTAAAAACATGATGGCATCAAGAGCAGGGACATCAATCCCTTCAGACAGACACCGAACATTGCTTAAAATCCGACAAACATTTTGCCCCGCATCTTCTTTAAGCCAATCCAATTCCTCATTGCGTTTTTTGACGCTTTGCGTTCCGTCAATATGTCTTACTTCACAGTTTAGAAAGGGAACGGTTTGAAGGAAATCATCAATATGAGATTTGATAATTTTATTAAAGAGCTTTGTTATATATTGAGAGGTATTGATATCTTTGCAAAAAGCTAAAGCACATTGCATGGGCTCTGTATCATCATCATCAACAGCCGCTTGCTTATCTATTTTGGTAAGTGCTCTATAACAGCCAATAATTTTTGCCGCATCATCTAAATCAATTTCACGGTTTTCATTGGCAATAATCTCCTGTATGGCTGGTGTGATATAGGTTTCATTAATACCCAAGACCACAATCTTGTAAGGAGTTAAAAGTTCATTATCGACAGCTTCCGCGAATGTATAATGATGGAGTTGTTTGCCATAAAGCGTTTCATCGTCCATAGATGCGAGAACGGCATTAATCTCATCCGCCCGCCTTTTGGCAGTATCACTAAAGATACGCGGCGTTGCTGTCATATACAGACGTTTTTTACCTCGAATGATGCTGTTATCGTGAACCTTGATAAATTCAGATTCATTGTCTTCACTTCCCAATGAAGCCCCAGTTGTTCTATGGGCTTCATCACAGATGATCAAATCAAATTCGGGTAAACCATGCTCTTTTTGTGCATCCGAAATCACTTGGATTGAATGGTAAGTTGAAAAGATAACCGTCATTGCATCTGCTAGGTTTTCGCAAGCTTCTTTGGCAAGGGCTTGAGCATCCGTGGTAGCAGGGAGAACAAGATCTGATGTTTCCATACCAACAATATCATCTTGGTTTTTACGACGCTTGCCTACTTTCGTATCCGAACACACAGCAAAAGAACGCAAGGGCACTTGTGCATCGGCTGTCCATTCACGGATCGTTTGCGAGACTAAAGCAAGCGAGGGCACCAGAAACAACACACGCTTGCCTGTTCCTGCTATGGTTTCTGCTATCTTTAAACTGGTGAAAGTCTTGCCCGTTCCACATGCCATAATCAGCTTACCACGGTCTGCTTCTTTTAACCCTTCACAGACTTTCTTGATGGCTTCTTCTTGATGTGGACGAGGCTCTTTTGTTGATTTCAGAAGAACTTCTTGTTTTGTTGCAAATATTTGCCAATCTATCCGACTGTTTTCCATATGACGAAGGTCAATGCGATAAACGGGTATCGCTTGTCCTTTAATCATGGCATTCACATTGTCACTTAATTCCACTTCTGTGCTGTCAACGAGAAGTCGATATTTAAAGATGTCTTTTCCAGAGGCAGCGATAAAGCTATCAATATCTTTTTTACTGATCTGATGGTCAGCTTTATAAAACTTACATTGAATAGCCACATATCCCTCTTGATTGCGAAGCTTTGCCACCAGATCAATGCCGATATCATTTTTATTCCAACCTTCACGCTCTTTAGCCCATTCATAATAGGTTTGAACCTTTTCGTAGCGTCCATAATGAAGAGGGTCTTTTGTCAAATAAGCTATGACAAGGTTTTCAAACAAGGTTCCTAATTCACGAAGTGATTTAGCTTGTTGACGATAATATTCCAACAGAGAGCGTAAAGTGACATGTTCATTATCATACTTATTAAAGTGACGCATATTACAACAAGGCTCCGTTTTCATATGAGAGGGTTAATTCTTATCAAAAGAATCAAAACGAAGCTTATTAAATCCATTTTGAATGAATAGTGAGAAAACTGGAAAAAATGCTAAAAAAGCGGATAATTTTTTCAAAAGGGGTTTTAAAGGTACTTATCCACAGCCCATGCCCATGAGAGAGATCAGATCAGCAAAATAGTGAAATTTGCTGTTTGTTTTATGGAAAAAAGACAAATTCGTTATGTGATTTAAGATATCAGAATGAGTATTTTGATGAGTTTTATGAGACATTTTATAGAGAGGTTTTGAAGGTTTCTCAAACCCTCAAAATACCTTCAAAAATATACCGTGGGTTGTATTTATAGGTTGTATCTTGATGTGGGTTGTTTATTAAAAAATAACTTATTGAAATATAATGACTTTTATTTTTCGATTGAAAAAAATATATAAAGCAGAGTAAAAGGAACCCTCAAAATACTCGAAATCTTCAAAACTCATACATTAAGGCGTTCTTTGAAGGTTCACTCTATGAAATACAAGGGGTAATGCTTTATTGGGGTGTCTTATGCCCCTTTACTAAAGGATTCCATTCATAACGTATCGTAGGTCGACCGCTTTTAGGGTTATTGTCTCCAGAGACTTCACGAATATAGTTACAACGGCATAAAAGCTCTAAAGCTTGTTTAACGGCTTGATTGTCTTTTAAAGAAGTCCAATTTCTTTGATTAATATCGCGTAAAGTAAAAAACATCGGGTAAATGATCACAGCGTTCAACAATTAATTTTGCACGCTCTGCTGTTAATGTATCATGCGCCGCATAAAGACGTTTGGCATGACTTAACAGATAACTTGTCCAACGCAACGCTGTTGTGATGGCATAGAGTCCAATTTCTAAACGACCACCGTCAAGAAGTTCAAAAATTAACGCAAGGCACGTGTAATGCCCTGCGCATTCTTAAAAGATGCGATTGTAAGCTTTCTGAGTGAGTAGTTCCTTTTGCCTCTTTATGAAGATGCTCTAACCCTTCATAAAATTTTACTTGTGCTTTAGGAGAAAAACGCATGATCAGTGGTTGTTCTGGAGACCCTAAGCGTTTATCACGAAAAGAGCGAAAAACCCCTTCATACTTTTGCCACCCTTCTTGATTGGGCGGTTTATCAACCCATTTCCAATCTTTTGTCTTATCGGGAAAGACAAGCATTTGAAAGCGTTGTAAGAAACCATCATTGCCTTTGCCATATAAAACATTGCGTATAAAGGGCAGAATGCGAGAGGGTTGAATACCCCCTATAATAGAGACAGTTGCATTGGGAATAAAAATGGTTCCCCGTCCTATACGGTCATAGGTGTAA
>NZ_JBHIPD010000044.1:0-5761 GCF_042195865.1 Bartonella sp. AP36NXGY
TAAGATTTCATCAGAATTTATAAGAATTGGCTTATCCATAATTTTTCCTCCCTAACGCCTCTTGGCGATTGTTCGTGTTAATGTAATTTAATCTACACCAGATCGGCTTTTGCTTCTTCGTGATATGTTGTTATAGAGGAGTATACCGTAAAGGATTATTATGGTCAAGTCATTTTATGCTAAAATGGTTTTTTATAAATGAACTTTAATATTTATTACGAATCGGTTTGGGTATTGTAGCGTTCAGTGTAGAGGCATGATACTTCCTAGTATCCCGTAAAAAAATAAATCAGTTAGCTGTATTTGAAATTTATATGCAGGAAAAATTGGGGCAGTGTGCAGACAGAGCCAATCGATGGGTAGATAACGCCGTAGTTTTTTTATAAAAACTGCGGACGAACAAAAAAACCCCGCTTCAGCGGGGCATACATAGGTTGTTAGAATATCTTATAAATATTTTTTTGCTGTTTCTCTTATTCTGTCTGCAAAATCATAAATATTATCTAGCGTTTCAATACCGACTTTTTCATCAATATCAGTATCGAAAAGGGCTAGTTGCTTATGTTTTCTGTTAAAGTGCAGTCGAACCAACGGCTTTCTGTTATTATTGTCAATTAAAATGGCGCAGTACGACTTTGCATCTCTGATAACAATACGGTCGGCAGAAATAACTTCACGCGCAATTGCCTTGACAATCATGAAGCCTTCAACTTCCTCTTCGGTCGTTATTATGGCATGTTCATTACCAATAGATGTAGCAATATTATCTTGCTTGTCGGTTTCAGTTGTTGTTTGTAAAGCGCTAGAAAGCCGACTTTTTACCGCATCAGATATTACTTCGCGAAACGCATTTTTAGTAACACCTGTGAGCATTTCTAAGACATTAGCAGTCAGGCGCCCTTCATAAACATCCGCACAAGCAACACGAACAAAACCTTCGGACGGATTTTCTATTTCTTTTTGGATGTTTTGTTTTATTCCAGATACATATTTGAGCTGCTCGGCTGTCACCAATATATTTTCAATATTAAATGCTGAGCGTTCAAACTTTTTAAGCTCTGTAAGTACCACAGTATTGTATTCTATTACATCAAAAGTAAGGAATGGCCTATTATCGAGCTTGTTTGCAGCATCAAGATCTGTGTAAAAATGAAAAAATCGACCATTTGTCAAAATCGCGAATTTAGCATTCGTTACACTAAAGTATCGATATAATTGACTTAAATGCTTTGAACTCAATTCGCAAGATATCGGTTTGCACTCAAAAAGAATACGTATCTCACCGTCTATACGGATAGCATAGTCAACTTTTTCACCTTTTTTACCAACGGCATCAGCAGTAAACTCGGGAATGACTTCAAGTGGATCGAAAATATCATACCCAAGTGCGCGCAGAAATGGTAAAACGACCGCTGTTTTGACCGCTTCTTCAGTTAACATAGTATCTGAATGATTTTTGACTTTATCAGCTATTATTTTTAAGCTCTCGTCTACTGTCCCCATTCCCGCTTCTCCTTTGTTTTCAGGGTTTTCTTAAAATCCAAAGAACTTTCCCAACTACACGAATCTCCTCTCCATCAGTTGCCCCATTTATTTTGATAGGTTCTTGATGATTGGGTTCAGTACTTTCAGGCCATAGTTCAAATCCACTAATAGTTTGACGTATACGTTTAGCTGTACGCTCAATCATTTGACCATTGAATCGGCTGCGTTCAACTATCACGAGATCGTTAGGTTCCACATTAATGCCGGCTTTTATTATGTCTACGCAAATAAGTTGATCACCATCACGAGCAATTTTGTTAAGGCAGTTGCCCTCGATTTTTAAAGCAAATTGAAAGTGAGCTGGGTATTTTGAGGTGCTGGGTACATATTCTATGTCATCAAATCCAAAATCCATATCTTCGACCGACATCCACGAGCTAGCAGCAACTTTTCCTATCACCGGTATCATTCCAATAGCATTAGATATGGGATGTATTTCCTCGTTTTCTGGGAAAAGAAGATTAAACGGCTTTACACCAAGATGTGGTGCTAACTTTTCCGCCCACTCTTTGGTTAATTTTCGCTCACCTTTTTCAAGCCGTTTTATTTGAGGTTGCGTGGTACCAGCTTTTTCAGCCAATTTCACCTGTGTGAGTCCCAAATCTTTCCTCAATTTTTTAATTATATGCATGCTTTAAACCTTACACCAAGACTGCTTATTTAACAAAGTCCATAAAGGTATTTTTTATTGACTAAAACAGTCTTTTATGGTATTTATTTGAATTATGGAAAAATTGAAATCATATCTCACACGAAATAAACTATCTCAAGCCGAATTTGGGAAGCAAGTTGGCGTAGCACAGAGTACGATTAACAGGTATTTACGCGGCTTGCGGTTTCCTGAGCCTGAAATTGTCTTAAAGATTGAAAAGACAACCAATGGTATTGTTCGTCCCGTTGACTGGTATGTCGATTTATACCCACGCCCCTCTCTTGAAGAGGTGGGCGTGCCACTTACTACAGCTGATAACAAACACCCACAGCATCATTCACACTCTTAAAGAAGAAAGAAAGTAAAGATGGATTATGGTTTAGCGGCAATTATTATACTTTTTACGACCAATGTAATTACGGTTTTTTGTTTGTGGGCCTATCGTAAAGTTTTTTATTTATATCGTAAAAAAGAGCAAAGCTATGTAAATGTTTTGCAAAAATCATATTATACTTTTTATATTTTGAAAGATTTAATACAGGAAATAGGTTTTCCAGAAGGCTGTACAATCGTTTTTAATAATTCTGATTGGAATTTTTCTTTTGATGAAAACAACCATTTAATAGCCAAAAATTCTTTAGGACCAGAATTGTCCATAAAGATGCATGGCGACACAAAATATTTCAAAGAAAACTCTCAAAAAATTTTTGAAAAACACAATCGGTCCAAACATTAAATGTAACGAGATGAGGCATGCAGTGTATTTTTGAATTGAGTAAGTTCATTTTTTTTAATTTATGACTAAACGCTCTGTCATAGCAAACATATAAATACGTAGAGCCTTAAGGGGGGATAATCATGGTTTTTAAAGCACATAAGAATGACATTGGTAAACCGCGTGTTGATCTTATTCCACCGTTGACACTGATTGAAATCGGTAGAGTTTTAGAGCTTGGAGAAAACAAATACGGTGCAAGCAATTGGCGTCATGGCATGAATTGGAGCCGTTTGTATGGAGCTTCTTTACGTCATTTATTAGCATGGTTTGGTGGAGAGAATAAGGATGGCGAGAGTAATTTATCACACTTGGCACATGCGGCTTGTTGCATTCTTTTTTTAATGGAATGCGAGGCAAAACGGATTGGCCGAGATGACCGCCCTAAAAGCAAAGAATAGAGATCAGAATGAGTTCGAATGAGATTTTAATAGCGGGCTTGGTAGTTTTGGGAGCTTTGCTTGTATGCGGAGCGATGTTGCGTGTTGTATTTTATTATCGCAACAAAGTCAAAGTTCTTAAAGAGCAGGTCTTGACTTTAAAAAGCAGCATAAAAACTCTTGATGAAGAATACGCGTGGTCAAGAAGTGCATCTTCAAAGGACGTGGCAAAGAGAACTAGTGATCTGAATATTGCAATTAAAGAACGCGATAGAGCGATAAAAGAACTACAACAAAGGACTGAAGAACATGAAAAGGCATTCAGAGATGTAAGTGAAGTAGTGATGGCACTAAAAGCAGATGTTCAATCACGTGACGAGGAAATTGAAAGACTAAGACAAGAGCTTAAGCAGCGTGAAGGTGCAGTAAAAACGCCGCCTCATAAGAAGAAAAGAAAGTGAGGGAAAAAAGATGAGTGTGACAGCGATAGCTTTGGGTATTGCATTTGTGATCTTTGATTTACTTATAATCTCCTTTGTTGTCTCGGAAATATTAGACAAAAAGAACGATAAACTCCGTGAGATCATTTCGAAAAAACATAAAATTTTACACGATTTGAAAATGCATATCTTCAAGAATGGGGTGGGAACATGAATCTAGGTGAATTAGTACTCTACTTATTCATATCAATAAATGCAGTGTTTTTTATTGCAATGATGGTTTTTATACTTTTAGTTGCGCCTATTTACATAGTGTATACTTCTGCTCAACCCGTCATAAAAAAGAAGAAAATTCTTAAGGAATTAGATGCTGAGATTGAGAGTTTAAAGCACAAGATTAATGAGAAGTAGGTACTGGTGATTTAGATGTCTCATACAATTCTTTGCCTTGATCTAGGGACTAAGACAGGCTGGGCGATATGCGGTGCGGATGGTCACATAACAAGCGATACAGAAGATTTTCAATCACGCCGTTTTGAAGGCGGTGGTATGCGTTATTTACGCTTTAAACGGTGGCTTACTGAACTAAAGAGATCTGTTGATGAAATTGACGCGGTGTATTTTGAAGAGGTGCGCCGGCATGTGGGTACAGACGCTTCTCATATTTATGGGGGCTTTCTAGCAACCTTAACAGCGTGGTGTGAACATCATCAGATACCATATGAAGGCATTCCTGTTGGCACAATTAAGAAGGCAACAACAGGAAAAGGCAACGCCTCAAAAGAAGAAATGATTAAGGCGGTATGTGCAAAAGGACATGTGCCTAAAGACGACAACGAAGCAGATGCTTTAGCAATTTTATATTTAGTTAAAGGAAAGGAGATTGGGGATGTCCAATAGAAATAAGTTTGTAACAATTAATGTAGAGAAGTGTCTTCTTGATATTGTTTTGTTACCAGCGATTGAATGCAATGTTTATCTCAGGTTGCGTTTGCAAATGCTCTACACTGGCGAACCTCTTATAAATAATTCACAAGGATTCTCTTATCTTACTAAATGTTCAGTAAAAAGATTTGAAAAGGCGTTAGATTATTTATTGAGGGTTGGAGTCATCATACGTTTAGAAGATGGTCGTTTGTGGAGTTCACAAGTTGAGGAGGAACTCAATAACTTCAATGAAGATCTAAATAATAATAAAGAACAGGAGGGGAAATATGTCAACTAAGTTAGCTTGGGTTCGTTGTTTTCCTTCTGATTGGGTATCTGATGCTAGTGGAATGACGTCGCATCAAATATCGACTTATATGATGTTGATATTGCTTATGTATAAGAAGAGACAGCCAATTCTTAAGAATGCCTCTATATTAGCACGCATTTCTGGTTGTTCAGTAAAAGCTTTTAATAAAGCGCTAGATTTTTTATTGAGTGATGAGAAACTGATACGTTTAGAAGACGGTCGTTTATGGAGTTTACAGGTTGAAGAGGAACTCAACAACTCTAATGAGAATTTGAATAAGTTTTCAGAGAGAGCGCAGAAGGCAGCGAAGGCAAGATGGGATAAAAATACAAAAGATGCTTGTGATATTAAGCATGATGCTTGTGATAATGCTAATGACGCTAAGCATAATGCTAAGCATGATGCTTGTGATGCTATAACAAACAATACAAACATATATAATAAAAAAACTAAAACTATCGTTTTAGCAAAAAAAGAAATTGGTTCTGAAAGTTTAGAAACAAACGAACAGGTTGACGAGCCAACAGAGGTTGCTGCTGTTGAGACCACATCAGAGCAAATCGCAACCTCATCAGACAACCAACCTCCCATTCACGAGCAAGAGAACGTTCCCAAAAAAGCAAAACGAGCGCAAGCTAATCGCGGTTGTCGATTGCCAGAGGATTTCAAACCTAATTTGCAATACGCAATCGATCAAGGATTAACGCATGATGAGGCGCTGTTAGAAACCGA
>NZ_JBHIPD010000045.1:0-5493 GCF_042195865.1 Bartonella sp. AP36NXGY
TGCGTGTCATCTTCAATCCCCTCTTCTCCCTCTCCAAGCTCTTTAACAAAGACCCAATAAAAACGTGTTGCTAAAAGCATCTCTAGCCTTCTTACCGTTTCAACTTTGTCAAAAGAAAGCATGTTCAGATAATCTTGCTTGCTATTTAAATGTTCTGGATAATCTATCATCTACCCCTCCTCACAAATCACGGGAATGGCTACAACCACGCGCACATAATTGTTCATTACCTCTAGAATAAGATACCGTGGAGCGTGCAAAACATCCGCTATCTACACCATGACTCCACCCTCCTCCTCCTGATAACCATCTCATTTCTAACCTAGCCTGCCCCCTATTCGTTATTTGCATAGGAAACGTTCCTGCTAAAAACTGCCAAACATAACCGCAACCTTCCTCACAACCGATATGCGAGATCATACGACGATTTGCTGTATCAACGTGACCTCCTGAAGTCTTAGGAGAGGGGGGAGTCTTACCTTTAATACTTGTTTTGTCATTACTTCCATACATGGTTGAAGCAAATTCCACATCACTCAGTAAGGATTTCTTGACACGCATCATATCCGTTACATGATCTGTATAGGTACGACCTGTTGTGATCGGAACACCATATGCCGAGCGCGTATTTTCACCGGTGCCTGACTGAAGATAAATATCAACCCAAAGATCTGTAGAGGGGTCATAAACCATACCTTCTGGTGAACTATGCGGACGGTGATTGAGACACCAAACTGAATTGGGTAAAATATCCCCTGCTCTATAACCAGACAATGGATGACCGGAAATCGTACCAACATCCGCACAGAGCGTATGAAACCCTCCTATCTTTCGCGAATTACTCACTGTGTAATCCCTTGGATACGTAGAGTTTTCTGATAAAACAAATTTATGAGACTGTCCTCCATCAGAAACCAAATAAACATAATAATCCTTACCCGCCGAAAGAGAAGGAACGCTTATTCTTGTATCTACCGTATAACTTGCAACTAAAATATCATTGCCTAATGCCAAAGTTATGCGTGTTCCTTTTTTCAAGGTTAATTGCGCTTTGCCTGTCGCTACAAGAAACGGGGTGGAAATTGAAAGAACCGTTAAATTGGACTGTTTCAGTAAATTGTTTACCTCTTCCGCTAGCGCTTTTGCCTGTGAAGCTACTGTATGGGCTGTTGTTGCCGTTGCTAGGGAACTCTTGATCCCTCCAAGCTCTTGTTTCGTCGTATCGGCTGTTTTTTTGGCTTCTTCTGCTGTCCTTTTCGCTCTATCGGCTACTTCTTTGGCTTTTTCGGCTTCGCTCTTGGCTTGATAGGCTTGTGAATCTGCCGACTCGGCTTTTTTCTTGGCTTCTTCTGAGTACATCCGCGCTAAACTTACGGGGGCTTTAAAATTCTCAACCACTTGGTTGATATCAATAACCCTACTCCTCGCAGACGAGGCTATTTTCTCTGCATTTTCTGCCTGATTGCGCGCTTGCGTCGCATCATGTCTTGCATAACCAGCAGACTCCTTGGCTTCCTTGGCTATTTTTTGTGCCTCTTCCGCTTCTTCTTCTAAAGACGCGGCTTTCTTACCCGCTGTTTCAGCTGCCTTTTGCGCCTCTCCTGCTATATATTTTGCATTACTCGCTATTTCCTTGGCTTTTTCTACTTCATTCTTGGCTTCATACGCTCGGTCATCGGCTTTCTCTGCTATTTTCTTGGCTTCTTCACCTGCCATTTCTGCTAATCTTGCTATAGTCTTAGCGTTATTGGCTGCTTCATTCGCGTCGTAAGCTTTACTCCACGCTTCATTCGCTGTGCTTTTTACTTTTTCCACCTCACTACGCGCTTGCTCCGCATCATGGTTAGCATAACCTGCTGTCTGTTTGGCTTCTTTAGCTATTTTTTGTGCTTCTTCTGCGGCTGCTTCTAAAGACGCGGCTTTTTTACCCGCTGTTTCAGCTGCCTTTTGCGCCTCTCCTGCTGCATATTTTGCACTATTGGCTATTTCCTTGGCTTTTCCGGCTTCATCTTTTGCTTCATACGCGTAATTATTGGCTTTCTCTGCTATTTTCTTGGCTTCTTCGCCTGCCGTTTCTGCTAAACTTGCTGTAAGCTTAGCACTATCTGCTGTTTCATTCGCTTTGTGGGCTTTATTCCACGCTGCATTCGCTGTGCTTTTTGCAT
Organism: Bartonella sp. AP36NXGY; assembly: GCF_042195865.1. Classification (NCBI taxonomy): domain Bacteria; kingdom Pseudomonadati; phylum Pseudomonadota; class Alphaproteobacteria; order Hyphomicrobiales; family Bartonellaceae; genus Bartonella; species Bartonella sp. AP36NXGY. Next base: position 2,166 of record NZ_JBHIPD010000045.1, read on the forward strand.
TTTCCACCTCACTACGCGCTTGCTCCGCATCATGTTTGGCATAACCTGCTGTCTGTTTGGCTTCTTGTGCTATTTTCTCGGCTTCTTCCGCTTTACGCTTCGCCTCTTGTGCTATGCCCTTCACCGCTTCCCCACTCACCTGCCCTGCCGTCTCTCCTGAACGGCACCGCAGACTCTGCTACCGCTTTCGCTTCCAAAGCTATTCTAGAGGCTTCTGTTGTGCTCTGTTGGGCTTGCTCCGCTTTCGCTATTGCACTATCTGCTGCACTCTTGGCTTCTTCTGCTGTGCTCTTCGCTGCATTCGCAACTGTCTCTACACTTTCGGCTTTAGCTTTTGCATCAGCGGCTGTCTGCTGTGAACTTACTGCTGTGCTATGAGCTGTTTCCGCTAAACTCTTAGCTTCACTCGACTTCGTTAACGCTTCTAAAGCTTTTTGCCCGATCTCATCACCAGCCTGTTTAGCTGTGGTAGCGGTCGATAATGCCGTTTCTGCAATACCTTTCACTTCTTCAGAAATATTCTTGACATCATTGACTAAGGTAAGCGCTGTAGATGCTTTATCCTTCGCTGCATTCGCTTCTGTAAGCGCATTGGTAGAGGCATTTTGGGCTTCTGTTGCGAGTTGTTTGGCTTCTTCTGAGAGTGTCTTAGATGACTCTGCTATCTGTTTGGATTCTCTTGACTCCGTTAATGCCTTCTCTACTGCCGTTTGTACTTGAGACGCTGTTTTTGTAAGTTCTCTAACAGAAGATGTCGCCCGTTCCGATAAACCTTTTGCTTCTTCGGCAATATCCTTCGCATCAGCGGCTGTCTGTTTGGCTCCATCTGCCTTCATACTTGCTTGTGTCGCTACTGTCTTAACTTCATGACACGTTGCTACCGCTGTTGCGGCTACTTGCGTCGTCTCTGTTGCTGTTTGGGAAGCATCTCTCGCTGTTTGTTCTGCACGTTCAGCAATGGATTTCGATTCATCGGCTAATCTCTTTGCTTCTGTCGAGACATGGACGGCGTTCTCACTTGCCTGCTTGACCTCTACAAAACTTTGCAATGCCGTAGCCAATGAACCTTTCGTACTACTTATTTCCCCTGTAGCTCTATCAAATCCTGCCTTTGCCTCTTCTGCCATTTGCTTGGCGGCATCAGAGGCACTCTTGGCTTCTTCGGCTAATCCCTTGGCTGTATCCGCTGTATCTTTTGCAAGATTAGCCGTTGTTGTTACTGCTGTAACCGCTTCACCCGTTTTGGTAACTTCGCTAAGCGCTCTTTCCGATACTTTTTTCGCCTCTTCTGCAACCTGTTGCGCACCATTCGCACGCGACATGGCTTTTTCTGCTTCTTGACGTGCATTAACAACCTGCTCTAACGGCGCAAAGGTTTCATACGAATACAAAGAGGCCGTCCCTAAAAGCTTTGGAACAACAACGCTGTCTTGAGAAGTCCCTTCTCTGATTTCCTCTTTCGTTGCAACAGGTATCAAATATTCATGTTCATGATCGGGTATCTTCATCTGCTTTATTCCTTCATTCAGAGGGCTTCATCCAATGAACACTCTTTCAAATCTTCAAACTCTTCTCTTAAGGTCTCTAAGCGCTTCTCTAAATCTTTCAGTGAACCATCAAGCTCTGTTTTCAAAGCGGCTTTCAGTAAATCAAAAACGCCAGTAAGCGGCGCATGTACAAAACCTCCCCCAGAATACAAAACGACCCGTACTTGAGACGGGTCGCTAATCTCTGATATCGCAAACGGTTTTAATGACATTTCAACTCCTCATGTCTTGATCCCATAAATTACACTCACATTAACGGGGCGCGTTTCAACACCACCAACCCTCTCTGCCATGAGATGATGTTCATGATGCTCTCTGTCATTCAGACCTTCTGTTATAGGCGTTGAATAATATAAAAAATTAGCAAAGGGGCTCCTGATAAACCAAGGTAAACGCGGTGGCTTGTCTTTTTCTGTAAACCTACAACACACTGATTTATAATGATAATTCACTGTTTTGTATGTTGAATGAGAGTCTCGAATAACGTAAGATTCTCTCATTTCAAGTCTGTTTATATTGAATCAAACAAACCCATTTGCTTGCACGGCATAAGCGGGGCTGGCGTGTGGGTAAAACTGTATAAGAAAGGAATGAAAATGGTTCTTATGAATCGTCTTAACGCAAGGGCTGTCGCAACATTGGGAGCTGGCAAATATAATGATGGTGCCGGCTTGATCCTCCATAAGCGTAAAGATGGTGGTGCTCAATGGCTTTATCGTTATACCATTCACGGTCGGCGCCGTGAAATGGGCTTGGGCGCCTTAAGACATGTCTCTTTAAAAAAAGCCCGTGAATTGGCAAACCAATGGCGTGCTGTTTTACATGAGGGTCGTGACCCCATTAAAGAACGCGATAAACAAAAGCGTGAGGCAATGCGTAATCTTCATTATTTAAAAAACATTGCTTTAGATGCTTTTGAAAGCCGTAAAGCTGAATTAAAAAGAGATGGTAAAGCTTGTGATTGGTTTTTACCATTACGCCTTCATATTCTCCCTAAATTGGGCTGTCTGCCCGTTTCAGAGATTACACAAACAGAGATACGCAATACCCTTGCTCCTATCTGGCATACAAAAGCTGCAACAGCAGAGAAAGCACTAAATCGTCTTAATCTTTGTCTCAAACATGCGGCTGCATTAGGGTTAGATGTTGATTTACAAGCAACAGAAAAAGCACGCGCGCTCTTAGGTAAACAACGTCATAAAACCACTAATAGACCTGCAATGGATTGGAAAGATGTTCCCGCCTTTTATCAGTTACTCTGTAAAACACAAAACATAACACAACTGGCTTTGCGCTTGCTTATCCTGACAGGCGTTCGTACCAACCCTTTGCGTCATATTCGTGAAGATCAGATTGAAGATGATGTATGGACTATTCCTGCTGAGAATATGAAAGGTTTGCGTGACGCTACAACAGAATTTCGCGTACCTCTATCATCTGAAGCGCTAAAAGTGATTAAACAAGCCCGTTGTATTTCCAAAAGTAATTTCATTCTGTCTTTTTCCGGTCGAGCTCCCCTTGCTGAGAATTGTATGGCAAAATATATGAGAGACAATAAACTTGAAGCCTGCCCGCATGGTTTTCGCTCTAGTTTACGCAATTGGCTTGCTGAAACAACCGATGCTCCCTATGAGGTCGCTGAAACCATTCTAAGTCATACAGTAGGAGGTAAAGTAGAGCGTGCCTATCGTCGGACTGATTATCTAGAACAGCGCCGCGTTTATATGGATAAATGGGCGGCTTATGTCACGGGTCAATCTTAAGATATGGGGTGAATAACC
>NZ_JBHIPD010000046.1:0-2334 GCF_042195865.1 Bartonella sp. AP36NXGY
TTGATTTAAAACTGATAGCGTATGCCGCCTGAAAAACTAGCTCCAGAGATACCAGTTTTCTGAAGCTTTTGTTGATAGCTGACATCACCATGAAGCGAGAAATTGTGAGACAGTTGCGCATTGATGCCAATGCCGCCTTCAATTGCAGGTCCCATAGGATCAAGGTCAAAATCTCTGCCAATCTGGATGGTACCATCATCACCAAAGGTTTTGATCAAGTTTGCTTTTCCATAGAAGGAAATGGCAGGACCATTTTCAGTGGTCATAATGGTTTTTGTCAAACGTCCACCAATTCGCACCAACCATTGAGAAGGATTTTTCATATCAACGGTAAAATTATCAGCATCTTCAATGGTATCAAACATCAAATGTTGATAAGCAAGTTGTATTTGGGGCTCGAAGATTACTCCTTCCATTCCGGTAGAAAATTGTTTGCCAACGGTGGTGGAAATACTCAACATTTTTACATTGTTCAATTTCGCGGTTTTACCAATGATAGCATTGGTGATATCGCTCTTTATTATTCCATAGGATAAAAGTGTATCCATATAGAAACCACTGTCATGCTGTACGCTGCCATAAGCTGTTAGTGACCATTTATCTAAAGTGCTTTTACTTGCATCCTGCATCTCTTTTGGAGTGAAAGACAGCCGCCCATAGGTGCCTATAAGACCGAAATGTGTCGTGGTATTTTGTCCTTCTAATGTCGCTAATGTGACACCGGCTTGGAGAGCAGCATAGAGAATATCAGCACCATAGCCATATTTAAGGGGACCGCGTTTCGAGGATAAGGTTCCTTTACCTCCATAGGTAGAGAGGAAGAAACTGTTTTTAAGATTTTTCTGCTCTCCCAAGACTGTTGTTCTCATATTGGCTAAAAGTGCATTTTGCTTGGCCATATCGGCTAATCCAGTATAAAAGAGAGCATTTGGCATAACCAAATAACTTGCCATTTGTGGTACAACTGCTCTTACTTTTGAATCGGGGTCAAGAAATTCAGGCTGCAAGCGGAAGTCCCAGAAATCTTTATCCTTTTCATCGAATAAGTTTTGGTTAGCATTGGCTTTGCCATAACTTGATACTGGTCCATAGGCAGTCAGCGTATATTTATAAGGAGTTCCTCCTATGGTGGTATAGCTATTTTTCAATTTAAAGGAGTCTCCTTTTGCTTCTCCAGAAACTTGAATAAGTGAAAGTCCACCTATATTTGAAGGAGGAGAAGCATTTTCTACACTCTCCTTATCCTCTGAAACACTTTTGACATAAACTGTTGTGGTGCCTGCTACATCACCGTGAATGAGAAGCCTATCGGTTTTTTGTGCATCTATTGCAACACCATCACTCCATATAGCGTTGAAATGAATTTCTGCCTTACCAGAGGCATTATAGACTGCTAGAGTGGTTGGTATTCCAGATCCTACATGCAATGTATGATAATGATCTTCTACCAGCCCATTGAAAACAATAGAACTATCATTGAGATTGAGCACAGAAATATCAGAATGTGACCTTTGAGCAATAGCAAGCAGTTTTCCATCATCATCGGTTTCTTTTGTACTGGTTTTCAATATCCATGTTGTCTTGTTTGTCAAATCAAAGCGTACGGTTCTGTTTTCTGCAATTTTTGCTCTTCCGTTTAATACCGAGTGATTAGCATTTAGTGTAAAAGCAAAGTTATTTTCTTTAGTTGAGGCTTTTGCTGATAATAAAATATCGGCACTGATTTCTGAATTTTTGAGATTGGCTATACCGATTGATTGGTCTGCATTAATTCCAATACTATTTTCAGTGTGAAGCTTTGTATTTGTCAAGTTGATTTCTAAGGTGTTATCATCCTCGGATTTATCAAATGTTATGCCACTGTTTTCTGCTGTTGCAGAAACATTTGTTACATCAATATATCCGCTATTTTTTACAACAAATGCTGATCCTTTTGCTGCTACGGTCCCTCCATTCATTTTAATCGTGCCACCGTTTTCTGCATAAAGCCCGATGAAAGTATTGCTAATCGCTGTATTTCCATACAATTCAATTAAGCTGTTAGGATTGCTGGTAGCTGCACCGTATCCATTGCCATCCATCGTTGTCAGAGCAACGTCTGTGACCTTAATATGTCCACCATTCATTGCGAACAATGCCATGGTTTTCGCAGTTACTGTTCCCCCAGTCATTATGATTGTACCACTATTTTCTGCATCAAGTCCGGTTACAGCATTATCAATAGTTGTCTTCCCATACAATTCAATCAAGCTGTTAGGATCGGTGGTAGCTGCGCCATAGTTACCATTTATTGTTGTTAGAGCAACATCTGTAATCTTAATATGCCCACCGCTT
>NZ_JBHIPD010000046.1:2434-5443 GCF_042195865.1 Bartonella sp. AP36NXGY
TTTGCAAGCAATGCCATGTTTGCAGCGGTTACAGTTCCTCCCGTCATTGTGATTGCACCACTATTTTCTGCATTAAGCCCGATGAAAGCATTATTAATTGTTGTTTTTCCATACAATTCGATCAAGCTATCAGGATCGGTGGTCGCTGCGCCATAGTTACCATTTATTGTTGTTAGAGCAACATCTGTAATCTTAATATGCCCACCGCTTTTTGCAAGCAATGCCATGTTTGCAGCGGTTACAGTTCCTCCCGTCATTGTGATTGCACCACTATTTTCTGCATTAAGTCCGATGAAAGCATTATTAATTGTTGTTTTGCCATGCAATTCAATTAAGCTTTCAGGATCGGTGGAAGCTGCACCGTATCCGTTTCCGTCCATCGTTGTTAGAGCAACATCTGTGATCTTAATATATCCACCGTTCATGGTAAACAATGCTGCGCTTTTTGCAGTTACAGCTCCTCCCGTCATTATGATGACACCACTGTTTTCCGCATCAAGTCCATTTATAGCATTAGTAATCGTTGTCTCTCCATCCAATTCAATAAAGCTGTAAGGATCGGTGGAAGCTGCCCCGTATCCGTTTCCGTCCATCGTTGTTAGAGCAACATCTGTGACCTTAATATATCCACCTTTTTGTGCAAATAATGCTCTATTTCCCGCAGTCACTGTTCCTCCCATCATTATGATTGTAGAGAATAAACCGTCTGCATAGAGTCCATCACCATCAGATGATGTAACTTGAACGCTGCCTTCTTTACTATTGGCTAAAGTAATGAAGCTGCCGTTCATTACGTATAGCCCTGTGTGTTCTCCATCAAATGCTCCTCCTAATATCGTTACTTGTGAACCATCTTCTGCCGATATGCTGGTGTCTGCTTGCGTAATGGTTACATTTTCTAAAGTGAGATGACTTCCGGCAAAGGCCGTTATTCCTGTGTATAAAAACTCTTCTTTTTCATTTTCTAATTCACTTTCCCATCCAGGGTCTAATTCATTGTCCGATGTTTTCACACTTTCTAGCTTGTCTTGATCACTTATGCTGGTATTTGCATAAGTAATGGTTACATTTTCTAATTTGTTTTTATCGCTTTTACTCTCATTGAAGAACGCACCAGTTTCAAAAGCCGTAATGGTTCCTCCAGTCATTGTGATTGTGCTACCGTTTGTTGCATAAAGCCCAATTACAGCGTCATTAATTACCGTATTTCCGTGTAGTTCAATTGTGCTGTCAACATCATTAGCTATTGCACCGATTCCGGTGCCATCTTTTTTTAAAGTAACATCTGTGACGTCAATATGTCCGCCATTTTCTGCAAGTAATGCTGTATTTTCTCCAGTGACTGATCCTCCTATCATTGTGATTGTGGATTGTGCACCATTTGCATAGAGTCCGTCACCATGAGATGATGTAACTTGAACACTGCCTTTTTTATTATCGGCTAATTCACTATAGGTTAAAGTAATAGCGCTGCCTTCTGTAGCAGATATTCCTTTGAGTTCTCCATCAAATTCTCCTCCTAAAATCGTTACTTCAGAATGATCATTTGCAAATATACTGGTGTTTGCTTGCGTAACTGTTACGTTTTCTAAAGTAACTTTGCTTTTGTTGTCGGCATTTATTCCCTTGTCCATGAAGTGGCCATCTTTACCGCTTGATATTGTTACACCTTCCAGCTTATTTTTATCATTCATACTGTTTTCGAAGAAAGCGCCAATTTCAGAAACCGTAATAATGCCTCCAGTCATTTTGATTGTAGCACCATCTTTTGCATTAAGACCAAGACGAATGTCAAAATCAGTTCCTTTAATGGCTGTGTCTTGCAGTAATGTAATCGCACTGCCAAGACCGTCAGCTGTTACAGCATAAATATCCGTGTCTTTATTCCCAACCACAGTTAAATGTGTGCCGGTAATTTCCCCGTTGTCTTTTGCATGAATAATCTCATACGTTGTGTTAGATACTTCTTTTTTCTCGCCGGAAACTTCAAGAGTTTCAGCATATACATTGATATGGGTGTTGAATAGCATGACAGCTATGACAGCTGTGCAGCATAAAAGGGATTTTTTACACATCAAGATTTTCCTAACTTATAAGAGCCACACACTCTTCCCCCGCTTATAAGAAGGATATCAAATGGATGGATATTTTAGAGATGGAACGTGAATAGGATATTTTTATTTTTGTGTAAAGTATAAATTAACTTATACATTTAGCATATAATGTATTATATTTAAATTCATTTAGTATTAAATGAATACATTATGTTAATATTATGTAAGTATTATAAGTTTTTCTATTCAAGATATGTGTTATGTTTGCATAAAACTTGTTGCTTATGCTTAAAGAAAAGAAATAGGCAAGAAAATTTCAAAAAACTGTATACTTGAGCCTGATAGGGATCTCTTCCAACATCATGAAACCAAAGATGATACCATAGCTTTCATGTTTTTCTTTAACACGGTTACGATAAAATAGCGCTCATTGATTTTTCAATCGACTTTTAGTTTTTTTCAAGGGATATTTTTACTAGTTAAAAGCGCGATATTTTATTGTCTTGAGTTTTTTAACTAATTTTCTTAAAGAAAAATGTTGGCGGTGTGTATTGGTAGAAAAGAATAGGGGAGAGATAAAAAGGCAGCATATCGTGCTGCCTTTTTATTAAATTGAATAGAATGAATAGGCTATTTTTACAGCCTTGATTTAAAACTGATAGCGTATGCCGCCTGAAAAACTAGCTCCAGAGATACCAGTTTTCTGAAGCTTTTGTTGATAACTTACATCACCATGAAGGGAGAAATTGTGAGACAGTTGCGCATTGATGCCAACGCCGCCTTCAATTGCAGGTCCCATAGGATCAAGGTCAAAATCTCTGCCAATCTGGATGGTACCATTATCACCAAAGGTTTTGATCAAGTTTACTTTTCCATAAAAAGACATCGGACGGTTGTTTTCAGTGGAAATGGTTTTTGTCAAACGTCCACCAATGCGTACTAACCATTGAGAAGG
>NZ_JBHIPD010000047.1:0-5012 GCF_042195865.1 Bartonella sp. AP36NXGY
CCAATCTTATATAAAAAATGGTCAAATGAATCATGCATAAAAAGATGGATTCTTGAGTGGATTCATATAAAATAATTACGCTCAACATATTGACTTTATTGTGTTTTTTATGATAATATCTTTCCAAATAAGAAATCAAACCATCCTTGCCAATTTTATTCTCAGCAGCCTTAACCACTGCTTCTTTTAAAATGCGCGTCACTTTATTTGGCACGCCCTTGACCTGCCTTTGGGGGCGTTTTTTTTTGCAAGTTTTTCAGTGGTTTTCATGTGTGTTTCTTTTTGTAAACAAGACAATAAAAAAAACCGCAAAAGCAGGGCTCTGAACAATCATATGAACTTATAAGAAAGGTTATACCTTTACTGTAATTCTAGAGACAATTCGACTAGTACAGCAACGCCATAAAACACTATTTTTCATATCCTGTCAACAAAAAAATCACTATATTGTGTATTTTTTATTTTTTCACCTAAATCTAGTGTCTTTAACAACCAACCACTCACAATTGTATTATCTAAACGAATTAATTATACGGAAACGCTAAATTATTGATTAGCAAAAAGTGGGGGGAATTAATGTTATTTTTCAAAAAAGCTGCTTTATGCAGAATTAAAAAGACATTTACAAAAATATTTGTATTCAAAAAGAACATATTAACGATTGCGTTTTTTATGGCATATCTTTTGCCAACGGCACATGGTTATGCTAGTATAAATGAATTATTTTGTTCTAAAATAATTGAAAAACTGAACCTAGAAAAAGATGCAAAAGAAAATGCGGAAAGGAGATGGAATGACACACAGAAGTTTCTAGAAATCACCCTCAATGAGTGGGAAATAATAGCTCAAGAACAGGATGCCCTCACTATAAAACTACTCAATATGAGTCCAAGACAGGATCAACAAAAGAATTATGGATTGTACACTATAATTCATACACGAAATAAAGCAATCAAAGCAAGACATGAGACAATACAATCCATTTTTAGCCTTGTTCAAAAGCGGCACATAGCGCTTCAAGCCATGGCAAAAGCATCTAAGTCTAAACACACATCTGATGTGTTGAATTATGAGGCACAATTTTTTGAACTTCATCAGAATATTGAAAAAGTAAATAACATGATTGATGCACTAAGCAATGAAATTGATAAGATGGATCACCTTATTAAGAAAACTCTTAATCTTTAATATATACTTAAACTCCAGCCATAAAAGAAATAATGAATTATTTATCAGCAAAAAAAATAAGTTACTTATTAATCATATTAATCAGTGTGCTTTTTCTTACCAACTGCGGACGAAAATCAGATGCAGATGAGAACCGCATTCCAAATAACCTAGCTGATGCAGTTGATATGTTTGATGTTGGTCCTCGAAATTTATATGATCTTCCAAACGAAGTGCTCGAAAAATTTGATATTAATCGATACAATCTATGTAAAATGTTAAAACAGCAACATAAAGATTACTATGGTTATGATAAATTTCAAGATGTTGATTGTAATAGCTATAAGTGAAGAATAAAAATACTAAAAATCATAAAACAAAACAAATACTTCATATCTTTCTTATTTTTAGAAACAAAAAGAGGCACTTCTGCGTACAATAGAATGAATTATTTTCCTTAGTCTTTTACAAGGCGTTATACAGAGAAACGTTTCGCGTCACATTGCTTACTTTAGCATCGTTCTTAAAAATGCATAAAAAAACTATGTTAGAAATGTTGATAGCTTGGCAAGCACTTCATTCATAATCATGGGGGGAACTGTTTCCATTTTCCTTCCCTGACGCACTGCTATATCGAGAGCTCGTGGTTGATCACAACGTATCACACCTGTGGTATGTAATCCTGTTCCTGCTAATGAAACAGCAAACCCTGCTGTTCTTGCAAAATTTCCTCCGCTTGTAATAGGCAAGACAATAGGTGTTTTCGTGACACGATTAAACGCCTCTGGTGATACAATCAATACCGGACGCGTTCCTTTTTGTTCATAACCCGAAGATGGGTCAAGTGATACAAACCAAATTTCGCCCCGCTTCATTACAAGAGCTCTCTGCCAACAGGCTTGGCATCAAACCACTCCATATCACCATCCGCAAAATCATCTGAAGGATTACATTGCGCTAACAATTCTTCAAGAGTATAGCTAGGGAATGCCTGTGGTTTTACAACCAATTGTCCATTGTCAATAGCCAGACCCACTTGCGTGTTTTCAGAAAGATGAAGAACATCAAGCAATGCGGGCGGTATAGAGAGCATAACAGACCCTCCAACTTTACGTAATTTTGTTGTGTGCATAAAACACTCCCTTTAATATTATATAAAAATATAACATTCTAATGCATATTCTTCAAGAGCTTTTCATGCTGTTATGGAAAAAGAACAATAAAACATTTACCATTTAGTTTTTCTGTCAAAATATTTATGAAGCGCGTTAAGAGCGACCCGCAATGAATTCACAAGATGTGGTAATGTTTGGTCTTCAACAACAATATATTGTATTGATGCATAAAGATTATACTGTCTATAGAGATGTTGTGTTTCTTTTATCGCCTCTTGCATATTAGAAAACTGTCCTGTTGCAAATTCAACCCATTTTTCTCTTGCTTTGTCATCAGAAGATGATGGTATTTCGTCATAAACAGCGCTTGGTAAACCTTTTGCACACAAATAGTCATTTTTCACTTCAAGATATTTTTGCGCAGCATCATACTGGTCTTGAGTAAGCACACCTTGCAAACAAAGCCGCCCAACATAAGTACCAGCAAGCGGATTTTTAGCCTCTTCTATGGTCAAGCAGAAGCGTTTAGCACGCATTTCAATTGCCAATTGATTAACAGGATCTTGACGTACTTTCACTTGTGAAATGTAAGCATCTTTCTTCTTCATACATCCCCTAATCTGTGGGAGCCCACATGTTTCTCTTTGCCATATTTTATCAATCAAAATGGTATGCTGTCATTAAGAGATGCACTATGATCAGCAGCACCTGAAGCGATAGCATAATTTTGAGAAGTAACGGAAGAAGGGGCAGATTGATCTTTCTTTACATCAAGCAAATACAACTCGCCTTTGAATTGTGGTAAAATAATCTCTGTTGTGTAACGGTCATGCCCATTTTTATCTTGCCATTTGCGTGTCTGTAATTTTCCTTCTACGTAAACTTTTGAACCTTTGTTGAGATACTGAAGTGCAATTTTTGCCAAATGTGGATTAAAAATCACAACTGAATGCCATTCAGTTTTCTCTACTTTTTGATGAGTATTTTTATCTGTATAGCTCTCAGAAGTTGCCATACGAAAATTGACTATTTCTGCTCCAGAATTCATTGTTTTGCTTTCGGGATCAGCACCTAAACGCCCGATTAATGTCACTTTATTTAGCATATTTTAGTTACCTTAAACTTGTACTTTAATACATAGAAAATCTTAGCATGATTTGCTTATTTTTTCAATTATTTCAAAATGATATTATTGTTTTTTAACATATAAAATTATGTTTAATATGCTCTTTGATAAATAATCAATTGACATAAATGCATGGTGTATAGTATCAAGTATCAAGAGGGTATATATGGCAATCGTTAGTTTTAAGCATAAAGGGTTGAAATTATTCTTTGAAAGAGGAGTCTGCAAAGGCATACAACCCGCGCATGCTAAAAAATTAGCAAACATTTTAGTAATTTTAGATACAATATCCGCGCCTGAACAAGTTACTCTTAAATCGTATCGTCTACATGCGCTTACGGGCGATTTAAAAGGTTACTGGTCAATGCGTGTCAATGGAAATTGGCGTGTTACTTTTCGTTTCATTGGGACAGACGTTGAACTGGTTAATTATCAAGATTACCATTGAGTTTTGAGGTGTTATTATGATGTACAATCCTCCACACCCTGGCGGCATTTTGAAAGAAGAATTGCTTGATGAATTAGGGTTAACAGTAACAGAAGCTGCAAATCGTCTTGGTGTTGCACGTTTAACTTTATCCCGCGTCTTAAACTGCCATGCGGCGATTAGCATTAATTTAGCTTTACGGTTAGAAAAAGCGGGTTTAAATGATGCGGAATTCTGGCTTAAATTGCAACAAAAGCATGATTTGTGGCAAGCTCGGCATAACAGCCCAATCCCACATATTTCACCTTTAGAGCAAGTAGGGCATCTTTAGAAATACTTAGCCCATCTTTCTTCACACCTAGAGGTCATGTTCTTTAAAATCAAGCAACTTCTGATAGTTTTTTTACGCCTTTATTGATCTCATCTATAAGAGGTTCGTAATTGAGAACGCTTTTCGGAATAGTACCCCCCATAAACCCATGCTTTTACTTGCGCTTTGGTACTAAAATCCGCATTCTTAGGTGTTTTGTAATACTGACCACCATCAAACTTTTCACATTCTTTTGTGCCATCTTCATATTCGTAGAGGTTGTAAAAATACTCCTCTGCTCCGTCCCCCCAAGGAACATAACCAACAGCTGTTGCAACAAACTCTTTTTGCATTGGTTGTTTACGTTTTTTTAAGAACAGGTCTTTTAATATTCTCATGTTTTTAGTCCATAATTTTACCAATTGGTCTATTTACCTTAAATTTGACCGTACAGAGCGTTTTATATTGTGGATACGTTTTCATCGTAAAATCTTTAAATCGCTTTTTATGGTACCTTTTTGTCGATTTAAATGCATATCTAATCGTAACATGATCAGCACTTTTCACTATTTTGCTAACTTGCAATGTTTTTCATTGTTTCCCCAATGCCATTTAAAGTCTCTTCAAGCTCTTGCTTGTGAACAAGCGTTCAAGGCATTGATTTATAATCATAATCTAGCGTTATTCATATTGAATGAGAACCCTGAATAACGTAAGATTCTCTCATCTTAAATCTGTGTATCTTGAATCAATCAAAATCACTTGCTTGCACACCACAAGCGGGGCTGACGTGTGGGTAAAAACTATAGCAGAAAGGAGTAAAAATGGTTCTTATGAATCGTCTTAAGAGCCAAGGACTGTCGGCAA
>NZ_JBHIPD010000048.1:0-4896 GCF_042195865.1 Bartonella sp. AP36NXGY
TGTTTGATCTTTGTCAGCGGTTGACCATCCGGTGCTAAAAATGGAGTAGGGCGCTTTGTTGGATTCTCATTCCAGATGCTTGTGGCAAGGGCTTCATTGACAGAACCATCTTCAAAAAGAGCCGCATCAAATTTACCTGTCTTTATCCGAGAAACCACCGCATTAGGTGAAACACGCATCTTTTTGGCAAACGCACGAAGCGATATCCCCTCACGAACTTTCTTGGTCATAGTTGCTCCTTGCTTTTTCTCTGCCATAAGAAGTAAGAGTTTACGGTGTTACGAATGATTGACAATCGGGTATAATCCGGTATATATTCCGGTATGAAAACAGATACACTCCAAATTACACAAGAATTGTTGGCTTTTAAAAAAAACTTTGCGATAAGATGTGGCTACACAAAAGAAGATTTAGAAGCTGTGGATTCTCCACCATTGACAGATGAAGAGCTTGCACGCTTAAAGCCAGCTAAAGGCGTTTTACCAGCCTCCTTTTTAAAGTCTGTAACAGAAGAGCGCCGTAAATGTGGGTGAAGTCTTAAAAAAAGCAAGCGGTTGTTAAGATAACCACCTCCCCACTCTAAAAACAATGCTTTACAGTTGAAATTAAACTTCAATTGTATTACATTGAAATACAGTTGAGAGAGGAGAAGTCATTATGGCTACCAGTCGCATGGTTCAGGCACGTGTACCGGAAGAAATTCAAAATGTCGCTAGTCAAGTTATTCAAGCCTCTGGTTTGTCAGTAAGTGATGTCGTGAGAGTGTTGATGACACGTATTGCGCAAGATAAAGCTATTCCTTCTTTTTTGTTTCAATCCAATGCAGAAACCATAGCGGCTTTTGCCGAACTTGATGAAGGCAATTTAAAAAAGTTTCATTCCGTAGACGAATTATTTGATGATCTTTATGCGGACGATTGAACGTACCACCATTTTCAAACGTGATTTTAAGCGTGAAATGAAAGGGCAACATCGGCATCTTTTAGATACTGATTTACGCAAAGTCATCACAGCATTAGCAAATGATCAACCTCTAGAGATACGGTACCGTGATCATGCATTGACTGGAAATTGGAATAATTACCGAGATTGTCATATTCGACCTGATCTAGTGTTGATTTATCGCTTGATTGATCAAGACCGATTGATTTTAGTGCGTCTAGGCTCTCATTCACAACTTGATCTTTAGATCACCTCCCCATTTTGAGAACGGAGAGGGGATTTCTGTTTTTTGAATTTAAGCAACTTTTTTAATGGGGCTCTCGAAATTTGGTTCATAAGCGCGCAACAAGGAATCCATGCTATGCGGTAATTCTGAAGCTCCAAAATCTGTAAGAATTGCCAAGATCTTTGTAATATTAGGCACGTCATTTTGAAGTTTTAAAACTAGAACCTTTTCTATTGCATTCATAGTTTGAACCAGAGCACTACAATCTTTGTCGCTCACATTTTCATCATTAGAAAATTGAGATAATGCCATCCACAAATCGCATAAGAAGTTGGTATCTATTTTCATTGCACACCTCCATGAATTTGTTCTCTTAAACATGCTAATCCTCTGGAGGTAATTTTCGTTGAAGGGAGTACCTTTTCTGTACCATCAGGTCTTTGGATAGTAATAGCAGGGCAATCCATGAATCCTTTCTTGATCTTGTCCTGATAAGGCAACAGAGGTGCTCCTGGAGCACGTCGATAGACCCAATCATTTTTACGCAAGTAATTGGTTAAATCCTTAGGTCGCACTTCAAGCATCTTTGCGGCTTCTATCAAACCGAACAGCCCATCAGAACGCTTTAAACCATCAAGTGCTTTTGCCTTTGGTTCTAATTTAGCAATGATATTGTCTTTCCGCTCGTTTTCATCTTTTAAATGCGTTAAGACACCAAGCATTACTGCTGGACTGGAGTAGTCGATCGATTGAACATAGGATTGCTTTATCTCGCCCCTACGCCATGCAACAAATAACTTAATAAGCATATAACGGACTTGAGAAGATTTTTCTGTATTCGATAATGTCGCAATCAATAACGCTTGCTCTTCGTTAAGCCAATATTCTGTTACGTTATTGCCCTTTATTACGTGCGCCACAGTGGCGCACCTCCCAAACCGTTCTATTTCTTGCATATTTCTTGTAATTAATTTTCTAACGTCACGTGTACGAACAAACCCTAATTTTTCTGCTAAGTCCACATCGCGAACACGAGGCTCGTTTTCGACTTCTCGTAATTTGATTAATTTGTCTTTATTGGTAGGTGAGTATGTGCTATTATTCATTGTAATTGACCTCTTTCAGGTTAGTTAGATGTAAAGCGTTAGAGAGAGTTTTTGCGGACTTATGCTCTAGCGCTTTTTCTTTTTTGAGAATGTTAATTATTTCAGATGAAAGAGAGCGATCATTCTCAGTCGCCCGATTAAACAACCACTCCTTTAATGTATGTGGCATATTTATTTTATATTGGATCGTTTTCATTTTACCTCCATATGCACATATTCAGTACCATAAAGGTACCTTGTGTCAAGTGTATTTTAGGTATATTTTAGGTGCATGACAAAAAAAGATCGTGTGCAATTTAAATTTCTCATTCCAATTGAACTGAAAAATCAATTGGAAGAGCTTGCGGAAGCAAATCATCGTAGCCTTACGGGTGAAATTCTTGCTCGTTTAGAAGATTCTATCCGCACTACCGTTACATTAAATCACCTACTGGCAATGAATTCAGAAGATCTCAAAAAGCTCCTTGAACAACCACTCGTGAATAAAAAAAAATAAGATGCCACACATAGCCCCCTCAAAACGCTTTAAGCCTTCAAGCGCTTCTGCTTTTGATGCTAATTCGGCAATAACATGGTCTTTCTGTTCTATTTGACTTTGTAAGTGATTTAAGACACCAAGTAATGCTTCAGGTTTCGAATAGTCAACTTGTGGTGTGGCTACTTGTTGTTCTAATTCTTGCCAGCGGTCTATGATTTTTGCTCGTAAGGCAGTGCTGTAACCCGAAACAAGAATTAAACATTCACGTTTGGGTAGGTTATAACAGTTTTGAGGCTTACCTTGTTTATCTAAATAGGTGGATCCAAATTTGGATTGACTCCCTTCAGGGTATAGTTCTCCTAACATTTGCCGAATATCACGCATGATATGAGCGTGTTGTTTACCACACAACTCAGCAATTTCACGACTCGACATAGTCTGAGTGGTAGCACTATTAGCAGTGCTTTCTTTAATTTCTATAAGTGTGTTCACTGTGAACTCCTTGGTAATAGAGGTTTTCTATTGACACTCTAAAAGAGTGCCGGGTGCTAGAAAACACGGTACCAAGTCCGTCGTCACACCTTTCCCGTGAGGGTATTGTATAGTGTAACTACACCCGACAAGACCGTTATATGCTACAGCATATAATGAGTCAAAATCTTTAATGTTCAGAAGACTGATTATTTCGGCAACCAATCCGCTTGGTATTTTAAGGTGTTTTCTAGGCACCCGATTCGACAATAGATATAATGATACTGTCTTGTCAAGTGATAAAAAACTTTTTCTAAAAAATAATCCCATATTGTACAGTAACATACTGAAATTGTTATTTATCAATAAGTTAAGTGTACAATGTACAGTCAATTTGAAAATTCTGTCGCTAGCGATAGTTTGCGCTCGCCTGCCCCGCAATGAAGCCAACCCGCTGGGAAGTACCTTTTGAATTGATTTTATTGTATTTTTTCTGGAAAAAGCGAAGCATTATCGATAATCTTCTTTGAATTAATATCCTCCCCACTTTGCAAGCAGGGAAGATGAAATCATATTTTAAACTAAGCGACTTTTACGACAGATCTTGCTAGAACCTGTTTTGCTTCTTTAATGAGAGCTTTATATTTTCTGTTTTCTTCATCTACTCTGAAGGCATCAAGAAGACGCACATGAATTGGACCTAAAAGATATAAAACTTTTTCACCAGCGTTCATACCCTCCCAATAACTTGGCAAATCAAAGCGTGTATCATTATCGTAATCGGTCTGTTCTTGACTCTCGAGTTCTATCCAGCGGTCAATGATCTTAGCACGCAACACTGTACTGTATCCTGAAATTAAGATAAGGCATTCACGCTTAGGTAGGTTGTAGCAGACTAATTTACGTCCTGTAGAATCCTTATAATTTCCTTGAAATTTACTCACCTCAATTTTGAGGTCAGTACATATTTGTCGAATATCTCTTACAATATTGTCATGCCTTTTATCGCATAATTCCGCAATTTCACGGCTAGACATTGTTAAAGTGGTTTGGGTATTTACTAAATTGTTCATAACGAACTCCTATCTACTTAGATGCCTTCTATTCATACCCCAAGGGGTATCGGGTGCTAGAAAACACGGTAGATAGTCCGTCGTTATGCTTTTCCCAAAAGGGTATTGTATAGCATAACTACACCCGACGAGATCATTATATGCGACGAGCATAGAATGAGTCAAAGCCTTAATGTGCAGAGAAGAGATTGTTCCGGCAATCTATCCGCTATCTATCAAGGTGTTTTCTAGGCACCTGATTTAACGATATATGTTTTTCGTGAATCTTGTCAAGTAATAAGATTGCTGTGAGTAGTGTGGTGACATAGCTTAAGAACATTATTTAGCTTTCTTATTGGCGGCGTATTCTTGACGTTTAAGTTGTCTCTGTATGTTTTTGATTAGTCTTTCATTGGCATATTGTGCAATAGCACTTGCAATCTCTGGTTTGGACATCACCCCAGCAATTGAAGGTCCCTCTTGTTTTGCAATGGGAAATTTATCTCCATCCGCTCTTTGAAATACATTACCATTCAGCTTTTTTAATTCAACACGCTTTGGAAAACTGCCTCCCTTGATAAAACCATGGGGTAAGATTTCTTTCTTTCCAAACAGTGTGTA
>NZ_JBHIPD010000049.1:0-4772 GCF_042195865.1 Bartonella sp. AP36NXGY
GAATTTAAACTTCGTATTCACTTTATTAAGAATGGCAAGGGATCTAAGTTTTTAGCAATATTTGATCAGACAGCCGTTGGTATGTTTGTAAAATCCTTGATGTTAACGTGCAAATTTATCCCCTCCATGCACCTATTCTTCTCTTTACGCATGAGGTGGAGAAACAGGATAGTGTTCTGTTTCATAAGCTTCAATTAACAAAACAAGAGTTTTCATTCTATCAAATTCTGGAGTATTAACTTCTGGCTGCTTATCAAACATTGCAGACACAATTTCTAAAGCTTCTTGGTACTCCCTCTCAGCACGAATTGGTTTGATATTCATTTCTTAAATTCTTGTAGTTCCACAGTGTTGGCATCAATCATATTAAGTTGTAACATTTTTGTTGACAATTGTCACTTAATACATTACATCTTACTTAAAATAAAGTTGTTGAGTTTGCTATGATCAAAACATTTAAAAATAAAGACCTCCAATCTCTCTGGGAAACAGGAAAAAGTAAGATTGATAGCAGGCTTCAACAGCGTATTATTCGCCGTCTTGATGCCCTTGACGCTGCTTCTCAAGTTAGTGATATCAATGTACCAGGTTATAATTTTCATATGCTTAAAGGCTTTACTCCAACTCGCTACACAATTCATATCAATGGTCCTTGGTGTATCACTTTTGAATTTAAAGACAGACACGTTTACCATGTTGATCTAGAGCAATACCACTGAAGGTTTTAAGATTTGTAAAGGAAACTATCCATGACCACACGTAATCCTAATCGTTGTCCTTCTCATCCAGGAGAAATTTTAGCTGAATCCTTAGAACATTTAAATGCAAGCAAAACCGAAATTGCTAGGATTCTTCAAATATCACGCCAGCACTTGCACGGTATCCTTAAAGGAGAACGTCCAGTCACAGCCGTAACAGCGGCTCGCATTGGTAAATTGTTAGGAAATGGACCAGCCCTTTGGCTACAGCTTCAAGCCAATTATGATACATGGCATGCCTTGAGGGACATTGATGTCTCTTCTATTCCAACACTAACAGCTAGCGAAATGAATACGCAAATGGAACATAGCCATTCGTAACCTTCTCCCCGCCCTTAAAGACGAGGAGATAAGTCATGTTTTTGAACTTAAGCAACCTTTTTAATAGGGTTCTCGAAATCTGGTTCATAAGCGCGCAATAAAGGATCCATGCTATGCGGCAGTTCTGAATCACCAAAATCTGTTAGAACTATTAAGATTTTAAGTATACTTGGCATCTCATCTTGAAGTTTTAAAATTAAAGCTTTTTCTATGACACTCATAGTATCAACCAGAGCTGTACAATCTTTATCATTCATATTTTCATGTCTAGAAAATTGAGATAATGCCAACCACAAATCGCATAAGAAATTGGTATCTATCTTCATTGCACACCTCCATGGATTTGCTCTCTTAAACATGCCAATCCTCTGGAGGTGATTTTCGTTGAAGGGAGCACCTTTTCTGTACCATCTGGTCTTTGAATGGTGATAGCAGGGCAGTCCATAAAGCCTTTCTTGATTTTATCCTGATAAGGTAACAGTGGCGCTCCTGGAGCACGCCGATACACCCAATCATGTTTACGCAAGTAATCAGTTAAATCCTTTGGTCGTACCTCTAACATCTTTGCTGCTTCTATCAAACCGAACAGCCCATCAGAACGCTTTAAGCCTTCAAGCGCTTCTGCTTTTGGTGCTAATTCTGCAATAACATGATCTTTCTGCTCTATTTGACTTTGTAAGTGATTCAAAACACCAAGTAATGCCTCCGGTTTAGAGTAGTCAACTTGTGGTGTGGCTACCTGTTTTTCTAATTCTTGCCAGCGGTCAATGATTTTGGCTCGTAAGGCAGTACTGTAACCAGAAACAAGAATTAAACATTCGCGCTTAGGTAAGTTATAACAAGGGCGGCTTTCACCTTTTGCATCAACGTAAGTACCGATAAAATCAACCAATCCAAATTTGGAGCCGTTAAGTTCTTCAAGCATCTTCTTGATATCACGCATAATATGTGCGTGCTGCTTTTTACACAAATCAGCAATTTCACGACTAGACATAGTTTGATGGATAGCACTATTAGCAGTGTTTCCTTTAATTTTTATAAGAGTGTTCATGATGAACTCCTATTGGTTAGACGTTTTTGATTGACACTTTTATAAATAAAGTGCCGGGTGCTCAAAAACACGGCCAATAGTCCGTCGTTATGCTTTTCCCATCAAGAGTATTGTATAGCATAACCACACCCGACGAGATCATTATATGCATGTAACATACAATGAGTCAAAGCCTTTAATGTGCGGAAAAGAGATTGTTTCGGCAATCTATCCGCTATTGGTTTAAGGTGTTTTTGAGGCACCTGATTCGATTATTCACATTGTCGCCACAATGTCAAGTGGCAATGTAATGTTTTTATAAAAGTAATCGGTTAAGTCCTTTGGTCTTACTTCCAACATCTTTGCTGCTTCTATCAAACCAAACAAACCATCAGAGCGTTTTAAACCTTCCAAAGCTTTTGCTTTTGGTGTTAATTCGGCAATGGTGTTATCCTTCTGCTCAATTTGGCTTTGTAAGTGATTCAAAACACCAAGTAATGCTTCGGGTTTGGAGTAGTCAACTTGTGGAGCGGCTATCTGTGGTGTCACTACTTGTTTTAACCGTCTTTCACATTCGATAAAGTATAAACGAGCTTCTCTACCTTTCTTATTATTTTCAAGCATAGAGAGCTCTTTGGCTACGCTTAAGGTAAGGTGATAATCTTTAGAGGGACGACCACCTTGGAGGTTTTCCCCAAAATTGGTGAAAACTAAATAATCCTGATTTTCTAATAAATTATATTTGTTGATGCGATATTTAATCCAAGTAGAGAAATCTTTACCTACTTCTAAAAACGCATGCAAATCACGAGCGTTTACCGTTTGAACAGTTTCCTGATCAATTATTTGTTCCAATATTGGAATAAGAGTGTTCATGAGAACTCCTTGTAGTTAGACGTTTTTCATTGACACTCTAAAAGAGTGCCGGGCGCTGAAAAACACGGCTACAAGTCCGTCGTCACACTTTTCCCGTTAGGGTATTGTATAGTGTAACCACACCCGACGAGGTTATTATATGCATGTAGCACATAATGAATCAAAGTCTTTAAATGTCCAGAAGATTGATTATTTCGGCAATCAATCCGCTTGTAGTTTGTAAGGTGTTTTTCAAGCACCTGATTCGAAAATATACAGTACAGAAATAATGTCAAGCATCTTTCGATAATTTTTTTATTTTTGGATGCCGAGCTCTGAAAAACACAGTTTTTACCCCTCATTTTTCCCATTCATTTTAATTCATCCCTCATTTAAAGGAGTATAAAGTATGGCAACAGGTTTTCTACACGGTGTTGAAGTTGTCGAGGTTGACGACGGCACCCGCCCCCTTCGCGCGGTTCAGTCTGCCGTTATCGGGATTGTTGGCACAGCACCCGATGCAGATGAACAAGCCTTCCCTCTCAACACACCCGTTTTGGTAACGGGTTCTCTTTCACAAGCTGCAAAACTGGATAAAACGGGGAAGCGTCAAGGGACCTTACCCAATGCCCTTGATCTTATTTTTAAACAAGTGGGGGCTATTGTCGTTGTCGTACGCGTGAACGAGGGTGACAACGAAAATGCGACTCTCACCAATATTCTAGGGGGTGTAAACGCAAATGGTGCTTATGAAGGTGTTCATGCTTTCATTGGAGCACAATCCATTGTAGGACAAACACCACGCATTCTGATTGCTCCAGGCTTTACACATCAGCGCCCTTCCAGTGTAAATATTGAAGAGAATGGAACGGGTGCAACTGCCAACCCCGTAGCAGCAGAATTGATTGGCATTGCCGAGCGTTTGCGCGCCATTGTGGTGCTTGATGCACCCAACACAACAGATGAAGCCGCTCTTAGCACAGCAAAGGATTTTGATTCAAAACGCGTCATTCTTATTGACCCTTTTGTAAAGGTGAATCGTGATGGAAAGATCATAGAACAGCCGGCAAGTGCAGCAGTTGCTGGTGTCATTGCCAAAACTGATTTTACACACGGTTTTTGGCATTCTCCTTCCAATAAAGTGATTAATGGCATTGTGGGAACTGCGCGCCCTATTGATTTTTCCATTGGGGACAGATCAAGCCGCGCCAACCTTCTTAACGAACAAAACATCACAACAATTATCCGCGAAAATGGTTATCGTCTTTGGGGTAATCGCACACTCTCAAGCGATACAAAATTTGCTTTCTTATCGGTAGTACGCACCGCAGATATGATCAATGATGCCATTTTGCGCGGGCATCTATGGGCTGTCGACCGCAATATCAAAAAAACCTACATGAATGATGTCAGTGAAAGCGTCAATGCCTATTTGCGTGATTTGAAAGCACAAGGCGCCATTCTTGGTGGGCGCTGTACGCCTGATCTAGAGCTTAATACAGCAAGCGCTATTGAAAGCGGTAGAGTCTATTTCAATGTCGAATTCACCCCCACAACACCCGCAGAACATATCACGTTCCGTTCACGCATTGTGAATGATTACTTAGAGGAGATCTTTTAATGACCGTACCTGTTTTACCAAGAGTTTTGAAATATTTTAACATTTTTGTCGACGGCATTCCCTATCAGGCAAAATGTGAAAGTGTCACCCTACCGAATTTGAGTTTGGTTGTTGAAAGTTATCGCGGCGGTGGCATGGATAGCTCCATTGAAGTTGACCTTGGTCTTGAAACCCTCACGCTTAGCAT
>NZ_JBHIPD010000050.1:0-4690 GCF_042195865.1 Bartonella sp. AP36NXGY
CATTCTTATCGAATGTTACGCCTGTTTTTTCAGCAAATCCTGATTTTAGAAACACATTTCTTGAAGGTGTAAAAAGTACCGGCGTGTCTTATCCACAAAGCCTTCTCTCTGTTGCTGGTTTGAATGCTTCTCCTGTTTCAAAAAACAATTATTTAACAGCACTCAATAAAGCCGGATTAGAAAAGATTAATGCTTCTGATGACTATGCAAATTTTTTAACTAGAACCCTTACTAGTGTAGGTGATGATAATTCTATTGCGAATACTTTAAAAATCGATGACAATAAGTTATCAAAAAACACATTAAGTCCAGAAGACCAAAATAAGAAATTTGTTGTCGATCCACAGTTTTTTATGGACAGTAGCTCTGTAACTCGATCTTTCACTCAAAGTGGACAGGATACAGTGACTATTGATGCATCTGATTTCTCGCGAAAAGATCCTATAGCCAGAATGACACGTAGTGGAGAAGTACAGCGTGATGTATCGGGAAGTAATGTCATTTTTGGTGAAGGCGTTAATGCGAAAACCGTGGACAGTGTTGTTATTGGTTCTAAAGCGAAGGCGGTATTAGCTGAAAGAGACCAAAAGTTAGCGGCATCTGTTATCATAGGTTCTAACTCGGAGATCCATAGAGGTGGATCGGTTGCTGTTGGTGCAGATATAGTGGCACTAAATAATGATGCGGTTGCTGTTGGTCGTTTTATACGGGTAGAGGCGGACAGCAGTACAGCTTTAGGCTTTAAAACGCAAGTGAAGGTAGTAGGGGGTGTTGCTATAGGAAGTGATTCTGTAGCCAATAGGGCTAGTGGTGTTTTGGGCTATTCTCCTTATAAGAAAGCGAATGCAACAGGTGCTGACATTCAATGGAAGAGTGTTTATGGTGCCATGAGTGTTGGTAATCTCAGCGAGAAGGGAACGCGACAAATTATAGGGGTAGCAGCTGGTTCTGAACTGACTGATGCAGTAAATGTTGCGCAGATAAAGTCATTACAAGATTACGTAGATAAAGGTTGGCAGCTGTCTGTTGGTGGTGCAGATGCTACAACTATTGGTATAGAGAGCAAGATCGATTTATCAGCGGCAAGTGAAAATCTTCAAATTAGCAAAGGCAAAGATGACAATAATATAAAATTTGATCTAGCTAAGGATATTGCAGTCAATAAAGTAAATGCAGGAAGCAGTACCTTAGATGCAACAGGCTTAGTGATTACAGGTGGACCGAAAATAATCATTTCTGGGATAGATGCTGGGGATAAAAAGATTACAGGAGTGTCTGATGGCACTGGAGCGAACGATGCAGTTAATTTTTCACAGTTAAGCAAAACCAATGAGAGTCTTTCGTCCACATCGAGAAATCTGGAAACGGCTATGGCCAATACATCAAAATATTTTGGTGGAGGTGCAGGAGTTGCTGGTTCTGCTATGACGGGACCAACTTATAACTTATCCAAGATTGATACAAAGGGTAATATAACAGAGGGCTCTTTTAAAGATGTTGGTAGTGCATTTACTGGTCTTGATACAAATATCAAGAATGTGAATGCGCGGATTAAAGAGGTTTCTGAAGGAGTGGCACAGGATTCTTTGTTATGGAATGATGAAGCCAATGCCTTTGTAGCGCGTCATGAGAAGAAGCAAGAAGAAAAAGGCAAAGCTGTAAGAACACAAGAAAACAGTAGAATTACGTTTCTAGAAAAGGCTGAGATCAGCCCCGGCTCAACGGATGCTGTCATTGGTAGTCAACTTTATGCAATGGGTAACACGCTTGCAACCTATTTTGGTGGTGGTGCTGGTTATGATGAAGTGGGCATATGGAAAGCACCGGATTTCAAGATCAAGCAGTTTAGTGAGGATGGTACTTCTTTTGACAAGAACTATACGAATGTAGCTGATGCACTTACAGGTGTTGGAAGTTCTATCACGAATGTTCAGAATAAATTGACTGAACAGGTTAATAATGTGATTACCAAAGTGGAAAGCGAGAGCTTTGTTCAGCAAGATAAGACAACGAGTCGTCTCACTATTGGAGATGCAGTAGAAGGTAGTGAAATCAACATTGCCAACAGTAAGAAAGAAGACCGGACACTTTCTGGTGTTGGGGAAGCAAAGAACAATAATGACGCTGTTAACAAAAGCCAGCTTGATAAAGGTTTGAAGGATCTTTCTACCAGCCTTCAATCAGATGACTCGGCTGTTGTTCATTACGATAAAACAGGTGATGAAACTGATTATACGAGTGTGACTTTAGGCAAAGGTAAGGATAAGGCAGCTGTTGGTCTTCATAATGTTGCCGATGGTCAGATTGCCAAGGGTTCACATGATGCAATCACGGGTGGACAGATTAATAAAATAGGTGAGGATGTAGCTAAGTTTTTAGGTGGAGAAGCGTCCTTTAAAGATGGAGCTCTTACACAGCCAACGTATAAATTATCTTACATTGCTAAAGATGGAGTTGTAACAGAGAGTGACTTTCAAGGTGTTGGAACCGCTTTTTCAGGTCTTGATACAAATATCAAGAATGTGAATGCAAGGATTAAAGAGGTTTCTGAAGGAGTAGCACAGGATTCTTTGTTATGGAGCAAGGAAGCCGATGCCTTTGTAGCGCGTCATGAAAAGAGTAAAGAAGAAAAAGGCAAAGCTGTCAGGACACAAGAAAACAGTAGAATTACGTTTCTAGCAAATGGTGAGATTAGCGCTAAATCAACAGATGCCGTAACGGGTAGTCAGCTTTATTCGCTGAACGAACAACTTGCAACCTATTTTGGTGGAGGTGCAGGTTATGATGAGCAAGGACAATGGACTGCTCCAAGTTTTAAGGTTAAGACAGTTAAGGATGACGGTAAATCTGAAGAGATAGACTATGGCAATGTGGCGGATGCTTTGGCTGGAGTTGGTAATTCTTTCACAAATATTAGAAATGAGATTAGCAAAGAGATTAATAATGAGATTACCAATGTTGTCAGTGATAGCCTTGCGAAGCAGGATGAAAAGACAAAAGTTATCACTATTGGTAAAGAAGTAGAAGGTAGTGAAATCAACATAGCCAACAAGACTGGTTCGGATCGGACACTTTCAGGTGTTGGTGAAGCAACAAAGGATAATGAAGCTGTTAACAAAGGTCAGCTTGATAAAGGTTTGAAGGATCTTTCTACCAGCCTTCAGTCAGATGACTCGGCTGTTGTTCATTACGATAAAAAAGAGGGTGAGAATGGCGGCATTGATTACACGAGTGTGACTTTAGGCAAAGGTAAGGATAAGGCAGCTGTTGGTCTTCATAATGTTGCCGATGGTCAGATTGCCAAGGGTTCACGTGATGCAATTACGGGTGGACAGATTAATAAAATAGGTGAGGATGTAGCTAAGTTTTTAGGTGGAGAAGCGTCCTTTAAAGATGGAGCTCTTACACAGCCAACGTATAAATTATCTTACATTGCTAAAGATGGAGTTGTAACAGAGAGTGACTTTCAAGGTGTTGGAACCGCTTTTTCAGGTCTTGATACAAATATCAAGAATGTGAATGCAAGGATTAAAGAGGTTTCTGAAGGAGTAGCACAGGATTCTTTGTTATGGAGCAAGGAAGCCGATGCCTTTGTAGCGCGTCATGAAAAGAGTAAAGAAGAAAAAGGCAGAGCTGTAAGGACACAAGAAAACAGTAGAATTACGTTCCTTGCAAATGGTGAGATTAGCGCTAAATCAACAGATGCCGTAACGGGTAGTCAGCTTTATTCGCTGAACGAACAACTTGCAACCTATTTTGGTGGTGGTGCTGGATATGATAAAGAGGGCAAATGGAAAGCACCGGATTTCAAGATCAAGCAGTTTGGTGAGGATGGTACTTCTTTTGACAAGAACTATACGAATGTAGCGGATGCACTTGCCGGTGTTGGAAGTTCTATCACGAATGTTCAGAATAAATTGACTGAACAGGTTAATAATGTGATTACCAAAGTGGAAAGCGAGAGCTTTGTTCAGCAAGACAAAACAACGCATCGTCTCACTATTGGAGATGCAGTAGAAGGTAGTGAAATCAACATTGCCAACAGTAAGAAAGAAGACCGGACGCTTTCTGGTGTTAAGAAAGCAGAGCGTGTGAATGAAGCTGTTAACAAAGGTCAGCTTGATAAAGGTTTGAAGGATCTTTCTAACAGTCTTCAGTCAGATGATTCAGCTGTTGTTCATTACGATAAAAAAGAGGGTGAGAATGGCGGCATTGATTACACGAGTGTGACTTTAGGCAAAGGTAAGGATAAGGCAGCTGTTGGTCTTCATAATGTTGCTGATGGTCAGATTGCCAAGGATTCACGTGATGCAATCACGGGTGGACAGGTTAACAAAATCGGTGAGGATGTAGCTAAGTTTTTAGGTGGAGAAGCATCCTTTAAAGAGGGTGTTTTTACAGCTCCGACTTATAAAATCTCTAATGTTTCTGACGATGGTACAGTAACGACTAATTCACATAACGATGTTGGTAGCGCCTTTGCGGGTCTTGATACGAGTGTCAAGAATGTGAACACTCATCTGTCTAATGAGGTCAAAAAGTTTGATGAAAAACTAAGTAATATTACGCAAGCAGTTCAAGGCGATGCATTGTTATGGGGCAAGACTAAAGGTGCGTTTGTAGCGACGCATGGGGACAATAAAGAGAACAGCAAGCTTACATCACTTGCAGCTGGCTCTATAGTATCAGG
>NZ_JBHIPD010000051.1:0-4611 GCF_042195865.1 Bartonella sp. AP36NXGY
CTTGGCTGCTTAAAAGGCGCTGTTGCGAGCGGTGCTTGCACAGCCGGTGCTGTGGGGGGTGCTGTGGGCGAAGCCACTGCTATGCTCCAGTTTCAATTGTGGGTGCAAGGCATTGTGAAAGAGGAAATGGGGGATCTAAACGGTCGCACCCCAACTCCGGAAGAGGAAGCGCGTATAAACGCAAAGATTGATGCGCAGTTTGCTGACTTTAGAGACCACACCATTGATGTTGCACGGGCTGCTGGGGGCGTTGCCGCTGCCCTTGCCGGTGGCAATGTTGATGCCGGCGCTGATGCCGCAGGTAATGCCGCTGCAAATAACTTTTTGGGGAGTGCACAACGCGCTCAGATGAAGAAAGAGTTAGAAGAGTGCCCTGATGATCAGTGTCGAAGAGATGTTAACGAAAAATGGTTCGAGATTAGTGAAGAGCAAGATAGGATTTTTGGGATAGGTCTTGCGAAGGGTATGATTGTTGGTGCCGTAAAAGCAATAGGAAACGGAATATCTGAGACAGCTCATGACGTTAAAGAATTAGGATCGGCAATAGGAAACGGAATATATGCGACAGTTCATGACGTTAAAGAATTAGGATCGGCAATAGGAAACAGTTCAGTTGATGAGATCTATCAAAATGCCCTTCAAGGCGTTGGAACAGCAAAAGCTTGGGCCACGAGTGGGCATATATTTGATGATGTCTGGGAAGGTGCTGGTCAACTCTGGGAAGGAGTTGGTCAATTCTGGGGAGGTGTTAAGGATTCCTTTAGAGGGCGTATAGATCACATAAAGGATTCCTTTGGGGGGCATATAGATCACATACATGAAACAATGGAGAAAGGGGGGGATGGAGCATTCAGTGCTGGTGCTGAATCTGGCGAAATGCTAGGTAAACCATTAGGAGATGTGGCTTATATAGTGGGGTCTACAGTGCTTACTGACGGTGCTGTTTCAGCAGCCAAGGGAGGCGTAAAGCTTGCGGGAAAGCTTGTAGAAAAAGATCTCATCAAATTTGCTGCTAAAGCTGAAGAAGCGGCTATAACGGGAGCAACTAGTTCTGAAGTAAATACTGCGCATGTGGGGAAAGAAATCGCACAATCGCTAGAAAAAATGAGCGATGAAGCTATTGCAACTCAATATTTGGGGCAAGAGAGAAAATTCTGGTCAAAACCTATTGAGGTTGAGTTTGAAATAACTAACAAGGGAGAAAAAATTACTCAGACAAACAAAGTCTATCAGAGCGAAAAACTGTTTGATCCTAACCAGATTGTTAGTTGGACAGTCAACAAGAAAAAAGTGACAGGTACAAATATTGAAAGAATGAAAACAGGAAGAGCACCTATAGGTTTCGATAACGAGCCTATTGAATTACACCATATGCTACAAACACATGATGGTCCCATAGCAGAAGTTACAAATGCGTTTCATAATAAACATCATTCTGCTATTCACATTAATCCTAACACAATGGGATCAGCTATTGATAGGGATGCATTTGCTTTGTGGAGACAGAAATACTGGAAAGAACGTGCTAAAGGTTATGAAAATAAAGATATAGCAACTAGAAAATAACAATTTATGGAGAACAAATTATGAAAACTTACACTTTAGATGATGTTGTACAATTAATTGATAAATATAGCGATAGTATCGATTTTGGCTCTACAGATGAAGCAGTTGATGATGCACTGATTGAAAAAGCAGAGAAAACTCTTGGTTTGCAGTTTACGTCTTCCTATAAAAGTTTTTTAAAAAACTATGGAAGAGGGGAAATTTGTGGTGAGGGAATATGTAGCGTTTATGATACAAACTTTGAGATTGTTCGTAGTGATGATATTGTTTATAAAAACTTAAATTATAGAAAAAATGGTTTTGCAATGCCACAGCAACTTATTGTTAGTAGAACCGATTTTGGAGAGACATTTTTCTTCGATTATTCTCAATTTCAGAATGGAGAATGTGCACTCTATTTTGATTTTCCACCCAAGAATCCACAATATTATGCAAGTAACTTCTATGAATTCCTCTGTAAAAGGATTACAGATAATTTGAAGTAAATTTCTTTGTATGGTGGTTTTACTTCCAAATTGCAATGTTAAACCACCATTATTTTTTTCTTTTCAAGAATGCAAGCATCGTTAATATTTTTAAGGGGGATCATCTATGAAAACCTATACCTTAGATGATGTTGTAGTATTAATTGATAAAGTGAATAAATATGATGATGAGATTATCAATTTTGGCACTGCAGAGGATGCGCCTGATGATATATTGATTGAAAAGGCTGAGAGAACTCTTGGTTTACAACTCACCTCGTCCTACAAAAGTTTTTTAAAAAATTATGGAGGAGGAGAAATTGGAGGTTATGAAATTTTTAGCATTTATAACGCAAGTTTTGAAGATAATCCTGCTGGTGATATTGTTTATTATCACTTAACAGATATAAAAAATGGTTTAGCAAAACCACAGCAGCTTGTTGTCAATAGAACAGATTTTGGTGAAACCTTTTACTTTGATTATACTCAGTTTCAGGATGGAGAGTGTCCGCTCTATCTTAAGTTTCTACCTAGCGATCCCCAGTATTACGCAAGTAATTTTTATGAATTTCTCTGTAAAAGAATTAAAGAGCACGCAGGGTAATGACGATGCAAACCAAAGATGCAACAGAGATTTTAAAAAGACTTGGCTGGGAGCCCCATCGCGATGAAATGGGTGATATGTTTGCTTATTATCATCTCCCCGATCGCATAGTGCGTATTCATTATGGTGTCATAGATTATGGACGGGATAGTGGAAGATTATGGGTTTCTGTCAGTCTTACCACTGCCGCCTATTGTCTTGGCTGGGAATACGCTAACGGTAAGAAATCGCGATACCAATATGAGGATATGCTGATTTCTTCAGAAGAGAATTTTGGAGTTACAGCACTAGAATTTTTTGAAAACCACGTTAAGGTAGCTTTAAATAAAGTGTTAGTTTGGGCGCACGCACAAGATATTGAGAAAAAATTACGTGAAAAAGCTGCTAATCATTCTCTCGTTGCAAAGGCTCTACTCGGCGATACCGAAGCTTTAAGTAATTACAAACCTACATCTCAATTATATACACCAGAGTTTTCTGATTATGAAAAGATGACACAGGTTGAGCGTATGATCTTTTTTGCTGAGGCTTATAAAAATAACGAATTGGATGACATTTTAGCACGCAAAAAACCGAAACAGTGTTTGATGAGTCTTACAGCAGCAACGCGCATTCTTAAAACCCAAGGGTGGTTTGTTACGGAACCTGGGAAAATGTGGTTAGTTTTGCCCGACCGCTTCATTCAATTTGATTTTGGTTTTATACGTCTTCCAAATGATGATTACAATGTTCATCTTGAAGCAGGGATCTCCAACGAAGATATTTCTGTAGCTTGCCATTATATTCACGATAGTAGAAAATGTAGGCAGATATCAGCTACAAATATTTATCAGTCTTTTAATACGATTGGGGGAGGGGTTTTTAGTGGTGTTGATAAAGGGATTGATATTCGTGTAGAGACATTAAATGAGCAGGAGCTTATAAAAATTTCTGAGCGGGTGATACAATGGGCGCGTGCTCAGGATTTAGAAGCAGCGATAGAAAGCAAAGCGCTTGTTCAAAAATATAGCTCTTGTCCTGATATCTCATGGCATTTGGCTTGTTTAGTATTAACAGGTCAAATTGATGTCCTGAAATCCTATCAAAATGCCGTAAAAGCAGGTACGATTTCTGAATATTTAGATGACGATGATGTGGAAAAATATGTTAATCACGCTGTTCAATTTGCTGAAGGACATCTGACCGTTTTAAAGGAGCGAGAGGCGGCAGATGCACGTATTGGTGTACAATCTTTGGTTCTTCTTAATACAGTTTCTGAAACATTAAAAATGATGAACTGGACAGTCTATTGCGACAAAAATTATAATTGTAATGCCTATTTTATAAGCAAAGACCGTATCATTAATATAATGTACAGCCTTGATATAAAAGGAAAAACACCGATCCTTATATTCAAGGCTTCACTTTCAACACTTAGTTTTTCTACTGCTCATAGAGAGATGTTTCCTAGATTGCCCCAATATATAGCTCTCAAAGAGGCAGAAGAATTTTATACAGTTTCTAGTACTGAATTGGATGAAGGCAAGCTAAAGGAGATTTGTACAGATATACTTGAGTGGGCTGATAACCAAAACACCAACCAAATCATCTATGATTATGCGGCGTTGCTAACAAACAGTGAATTTTGCCTTGCAGAATTTCACCTTATTGCACTTATTTTGACTGGTAATGTCAAAAAACTTAAGTTTTATAAGGAGAGTTTTCAAAGAAAGAGCCGTCTAGGTTTTGTGGAAAACATCACAAAATATGATATTGAGAACGCTCTTACTCTTGCACAGCGTTATTGAACAGGTTTTCCCAAAAAGGCATTGATTTTAAGCTTGGATCCGCAAACAGCATCTGTTGCTTCTAAAAGAATTTCTGTTGAAGTGGCAGAGGAAGTGGATGAAGCAGATGACACTGATGATCGTCTCACCATGGAAAGTGCTCATGCACTTTTAAAAAGCTTAGGCTGGTCAACCGAGAAAATCAATGAGA
>NZ_JBHIPD010000052.1:0-4564 GCF_042195865.1 Bartonella sp. AP36NXGY
AACAGTGTATCCATATAGAAACCATTGTCATGCTGCACGCTGCCATAAGCTGTTAGTGACCATTTATCCAATGTGTTTTTACTTACATTATCCATATCCTTTGGAGTGAAAGATAGCCGCCCATAGGTGCCTACAAGACCGAAATGTGTTGTGGTATTTTGTCCTTCTAATGCCGAGAATGCAACACCGGCTTGTAGAGCAGCATAGCGGATATCAGCACCATAACCATATTTGAGAGGCCCACGCTTGGAAGATAAGGTTCCTGTGTTTCCGTAAGTATAGAGGAAGAAACCGGTTTGTTTTTCTTCTTCTTTTCCTAAGACAGATGTTCTGATATTGGCTAAGAGTGCGTTTTGTTTAGCCATATCGGTTAATCCACTATAGAAGAGAGCATTTGGCATGACCAAATAGCTTGCTGTTTGTGGTACAAGGGCAACAGTAGGGATATTTGTTTCAGGATCAGGATTTGAACCAGAATTGGAGCCAAGCAGTTCGGGTTGTAAACGGAAATCCCAGAAATTTTCATTCTTTTCATCAAAGAGGTTTTGCGCAATATCGGCTTTGCCTTGGCTTGAGTCTGGTCCATAGGCACGTAGTGTATACATATCCGGTAAGCCACCTCTTGTGGTATAGCCATTTACCAGTTTGAAAGAGTTTTCCTCTGCTTTTCCAGAAACTTGAATAAGTGAAAGACCCCGGACATTGGCAGCAGCAGAGGTATTTGCTTCGATATTGTTCTCTTCTAAGCGCCCCGTGACATAAACTGATGTGTTGCCAGAGACATCCCCATGGATCAAAAGTCTATCGGTTTTTTGGTCATTTATTGCAGCACCATCACTCCAAGCCGTATTGAAGTAAATCTTTGCATCACCCGTTGCATTGTAGACTTCTTGCGTGTCTGGTTTACCAGAACCTATATGCAATGTTTGGTAATGCTCTTCTGTTGGCTTGCTAAACATAATGGAGCTGTTATCGAGATTAAGCGTAGAAATATCGGAACGAGATCTTTGAGCAATATCAAGTAGTTTTCCATCAGCATCTTTTTCATTGTTACTGATCTTCAACGTCCATTTTGTGTTGTTTTTCAGATCAAAGCGTGTTTGCCCATTTTCGTCATTTCTTACACCGCCTTGTAAGACAGAATGATCTGCGGTTAAAGTAAACATTTCAACAGGTTTTGTCTTCTGCTTTATGTTTTTGAATAACGTATCTGCAAGGATTTTTGAATTTTTGAGATTAATTTTCCCCATTGATTCATCGGTATTTATTCCAACACCATTTTCAACGATCAGATCTGTATTGGTCAAATTAACTTCACTGTTTTGCCAATCTTGTGGATTACTATTACTTAGGCCATTTAACTTATTTTTAGACAAATCTGCAAAATTCACCCCAGCAACCCCTGCTGTTGCAGAAGTATTTGCGAGATCAATATGTCCATTTCTGTTTATCTTTAGTGCAATTATTGTTGCATCTATTTTGTTTTCAGCGCCATTGATCATCTTAATCGTGCTATTGGATGCGACAAGTCCAAAATCAACTTTTTCAATCGTTGTTTTTCCGTTTAATTCAATGACGCTATTTGCAGCAGCATTTACACCCATGCTGGGCAGTTCGATTCCCTCAATATTTGTTTTCTTCCCTTTTATCGTTAATTCTTCACTTGTGATTTTGCCTCCATCCGTTACATAAAGACCAAAGAGAGTCTTCGTAATCGTTGTTTTTCCTTTTAATTCAATGACGCTGTTTGGGCCCTCAGCTGATGCGCCTGTAACTGAGCTTTCGCCATTTTCTGTGAGTGCAACATCTTTAACATTAATATATCCACCCAAAGTTGCATATAATGAATTATTACTCCCAGTAACAGTTCCTCCTGTCATGAAAATTTTTGATTGCTCACCAATGGCACTCAGCGCATTATGCTCAGATGAAATGATTTTCGCATCATTGTTTAAAGTAATGCTACTGCCGTTTTGAGCAATTATTGCTTCTCCTTTTGCCTCAAAAGATCCGCCGGTGATTGTTATTTGAGATTTGTTATCTGCTAAGATGCTGTTTTTTGCTTTCGTGACGGTTACATTATTTAAAGTGACAATACTTCCTTTGTCAGCACTTATTCCTTTATCCATAAGAAAGTCATCATTTCCGCTTGATATTTTTACATCTTTTAGCGTGTTTTCTTTGCTGGTGGTGTTAAGAAATGATGCACCTACTGCTTTGTCTCCTGTGACCTCAATCGATCCTCCGGTCATCTTGATTGTCGCATTATCACTTTCGGCTTTAACACCGATCGAAGCATTTTTAATTGTTGTGTTACCATTCAATTCAATAGTGCTGGAACCTCTTGCAAATGCACCGAATTTTGTTCCTTTACCATTTGCTGTGAGCACAACATCTTTAACATTAATATATCCACCAGCTTTTGTATATAATACACTATTGCTACCGGTAACAGTTCCCTCTGTCATAAAAATTTTTGATTGCTCACCAATGGCATTGAGCCCATCACCGTTAAGTGATGTGATTTTTGCCTTATTGTTTAAAGTAATGATACTACCGTTTCGAGCATTGATTGCTGTTTCGTTTGCCTCAAAAGATCCATCGATAACTGTTACTTGAGTTTGGTTATCTGCAAAGATGCTGTTTTTTGCTTTTTTAACAGTTATATTTTTCAAAGTGAGTTTACTTTTTTTTTCAGCTTTTATTGCGTTATAGGGGTCACTGTTTTCACTTGTTATTGTGACATTTTCCATATTTCCGTTACCCGCATTTAGCTGAATAGCGGTTTTATCAACATTGATAGAACCTCCTGTCATTTTGAATGTAGCGTTGTCCGATATATTAACGCCGTATTCATAGGAAGATTTAGTTCCAAGTGGAGCACCAATGATGGTATTGTCCGATAATTCAATCAAACTATCGGATCCTTTAACGGTGACAACGGTTGTAACAGATGGTGGTGTTGGAGAGGTACTCCCCAGCTTTAAATTCTTGCCGATGATTTTTCCACCTGTTTCTGCCCAAATATTATCGTAGCTTTCTTTAGAGACTTCCATTTTTTTTCCATCAGAAACTTTAAGTTCTTTAAGTTCTTCCGCTTGTGTGTTGTGGTAGGTCCCAAATAATAGAATTGCTGCAGTTGCTGTATGCGATAAAAGAGATTTTTTAGACATTTATGTTCTCCTCACTTAAAACTAAGCTACAAATATTTTTTCTGTTTGCCATATCTCCACTTGTTATAAGAAGAACAAACAATATAAGAAAATAAATAATGGTCTATAAAAATATTCTTCTTGCTCACTATTTTATAATTTACTTATAGTTTTATAATTTACTTATAGTCAAATTAAAAAATATAATAATTAATGTATATATTTACATTTAAGTCATATTATATTTATAGTTTTAGTTATTACGTATTAAATATATAATTAAAAATATTAAAATGATATTTAAAGACAATATTATAAGCAAATGATCGTTGTTTGTTTGTACTTTTTAATGGTATCACAGTACTGTCATATATTTTGATGCATTAAGGAGAATAAAGGGGGGACAGCATCGTTGGGAACAGCCGTCAGCAAAAATTAAAAAAGTTTACTTAATTTTAGATCTGAGGTGTTTTATATTGGATGTAATGTGTTTTATAAATATGCTAAAGAGTACTGATTGATGCTTTTATAAATCTTAGTTTCTTCTTGAGTATTTTGATAAAGTGGTTGATGTCTTTGTTTTTTTGGTGTATTTAATTAAATTATCTGCGTAAAGAAATATTTTGCAGTATGTTTCCTATGTAAAGAGGAAAATAATAGTAGCTTGTGCTTTTTATCTACTTACGACAGTAAAACTTTACATTTTCTTTTTGCTTTGAGAAAAAGGGGAAGGGGATTTTATGAAGCAAGCGCGATTTATCAATAAACATATATGATTTATCAATAAATACATATAAGGTGTTTTTTCTGAAAGTTTTACTTTCACTTGGAGATGAAGCGCTTTGCGACATTTTTGTTTATGAGAGATAAATGCCATTCAATATCTAAGACAGCGTAAGGGGCAGATTTCTCAAAATCACTGAATTTATTCTCACCCTTAAGCATAACCACCCGCTTTAGTGCATATTTTCATTCTTTTGCGCAAAGACTGCTACACGCATTTCACGCTCCCCAATTCCAGCAAATTGGCAAGACCTTCCACAGCTGTCTTTTCAGGATTATAACGAAAGCGTTTTTTTGCCTGTGTACGAGCAACTACTTCAATCTGGTATGCATCAAAAACAATACCTAGCCTTGTCAATCAATAAATCTTGATGGAGATGATCTTGGGAGGATAAAGAACAAAAGCTATTCGAGCGATCTTTTTATGAAAGGGTGTCAAGAATAAAAAAAGGCAGCATATCGTGCTGCCTTTTTATTAAATTGAATAGAATGAATAGGCTTGCTTTTACAGCCTTGATTTAAAACTGATAGCGTATGCCGCCTGAGAAATTTGCTCCAGAGATACCAGTTTTCTGAAGCTTTTGTTGATAACTTACATCACCATGAAGGGAGAAATTGTGAGACAGTTG
>NZ_JBHIPD010000053.1:0-3958 GCF_042195865.1 Bartonella sp. AP36NXGY
AGCTTTAGATGCTTTTGGCTGTTCGAGTGGAATTTCCTCTGTCACTGGTTCAGACGATGTTTGTACGGCTTCTTGTTTTATCTGCTTAATTTGTTCAACTGCCTTGTCTGTTTTTGCTGTTGTCTTGACTCCAATAAAAGGTTTTACAGCATTAGCGCGCTTGAGACGTGCGTAGACTTGATTGGAAACTTCAACAAATGGATTATTGGGTGTTGATGGTTCAAATCGAACAGTGCTTTTATTGTCTCCAACAACACACATTGGCTTAGTGATGACAGTTTTCATCATTGCTCCTTTTGAGTCATAATTAATGACATCATTAGTCAAATATTGATTGTTATTCTGTGAAAAATTGATTAGTCAGAATTATCTAGAAAACAGAGCTTTCTAGCCATATTAAAGGCTTGATATTTCATTGAATTTTTGGGAATATTTTTGAATTTTGGACGCAATACAACCAATGCAGTGCCGTCATTAAATACGATTTTTTACACCATGCCAACAAAAAAATCTATATTTTAGATTTTATAAATTATTGTGAAATTATTATAGGAGGGAAAGGCAATGACAGGTCCAGAAATATTAGATGCCATGTATATAATATCAATGATAGTTATATCCCTCTTAACTATAGCGTTTTGTTTGCCTGCCGCCTTTTGATTTTCATTAATAGTTTGCGGATCATATGCAATTACACGCTTTTGTAAAAAAATCGAGAGTGAGAAATTTTTCCAGATTGATGAGCTAAATATTAAGCTCGTGACGGGCTGCTGTTGCCAAAAAAGCAGATCTTGTTAAACCTCTCTTTTGTGCACAATTATCAATTGCACGTAAAAGCCCTCGTTCAATTGATATATTTGTGCGTATGACTTCTGAATCATTTTCAATAAAAGGAACTTGTATTAAAAAAGCTCCTTCTGACAAAGCTGTTTTGACAGATTTCCGTTGTATGACTTCTTCAAATTTTGAAGGAATAGGCACTCTATCTATATCTTCACAATAAAGTTGGAGTGCTTCTGTTGCATTTGCGATTAAATTTTCTTCCTCATCAGCAGCAGAAAAAAGTCCCTCAAAATCAGGAAACTGAACACCAAAAGCAGATTCTTCATCTTTATGAACAAGAGCAAAAAATCTTTTCATTCTTCTTCTCCTTCTTTTAACCAGCCTGCTTGTTGTGCGATAGAACGTGCTGTACCAATCGGAAGATTTTTTTTAGGATGTGGAACGATAACAACCTTATCATCTTTTTTAAATTTATGATGAGAACCTTTCACTTTGATAAGTTCAAAGCCATCACGCTTTAATTTTGCAATGATTTTTCGGCTATCTTGTTCCATTACCTAAACTCATAATGTGTAAATATATACACATTTTAATGATTTTTCATCTGATGTCAATTCTTTTTTAATGGCTAAAATGCTTATGAAGCGCATTAAGAACAATACGCAAAGAGCTAACAAGATGTGTTAACGATTGATCTTCTATAACAAGATATTGTAATGCAGCGTAAAGATTATACTGTCTATAGAGGTGTTGTGTTTCTTTGATAACCTCTTTCGTCTCTTCATAACAATGAGTTGCTCTTTCAATCCACCGTTTTTGTGCCTCCTCATTTGATGAAGGAGTAAAGTTATCATAAATTGCATTAGGCAATCCTTTTGCACATAGATAATTGTTTTTCACTTCAAGATATTTTTGTGCAGCATCATATTGGTCTTGATTGATTTCACCTTGCAAATAAAACCGCCCGATATAGGTTCCGGAAAGCGGATTTTTAGCCTCTTCTATGGTCAAGCCAAAGCGTTTGGCACGCATTTCAATTGCCAATTTATCCATGGGTTTATGCGGTGTTTTTGCTCGTGAGATGCGTCCGTTTGGTTCTCTGATACATCCTTTAATCCGAGGACGTCCGCGTTTTGTACGTTTTTTTCTCTTTGTCATATGTTATCAATCAGAATGGGATAGCATCATTAAGAGATGTGCCATGATCAGTAGCACCTGAAGCGATAGCATAATTTTGAGAAGTAATGGGTGAAGGGGTAGGGGATGCTGATTGCTCTTTCTTTGCATCAAGCAAATACAATTCCCCTTTGAATTGTGGTAAGATAATCTCTGTTGTATAACGGTCATGCCCATTTTTATCTTGCCATTTGCGTGTTTGTAATTTGCCTTCTACGTAAATCTTTGAACCTTTGTTGAGATACTGAAGTGTAATTTTTGCTAAATGTGGATTAAAAATCACAACTGAATGCCATTCTGTTTTCTCTACTTTTTGATTGGTTTTTTTATCTGTATAGCTCTCAGAAGTCGCTATACTAAAATTGACTATTTCTGCTCCAGAATTCATAGTTTTGCTTTCGGGATTAGCACCAAGGCGTCCGATTAACGTCACTTTATTTAGCATGTTTTTTCTTACCTTAAATTTGCAATTTATACATAAAAATCTTAGCATAATTTGCGTATTTATTCAATTATTTCAAAAGGATATTATTGTTTTTTAACATATAAAATTATGTTTACGGTGTATAAAATAAGGGGATCAAGGTATTCTATTCTGCAAGCACCGTTTTTTTTCTACTTTCTCCATGAGTTCCTTGCACTTTGTCAGATCTTGTTGTGAAAGAGATTTAAACATTCTAACAAACGTGTTAGAAATTTCATGGTTAAGTGGGTCAGAAGAGTTCATTGTAAAATTCTTACTACAAATATTTGCTTCTCTTCTCAAGATAGAAGCCGTTT
Organism: Bartonella sp. AP36NXGY; assembly: GCF_042195865.1. Classification (NCBI taxonomy): domain Bacteria; kingdom Pseudomonadati; phylum Pseudomonadota; class Alphaproteobacteria; order Hyphomicrobiales; family Bartonellaceae; genus Bartonella; species Bartonella sp. AP36NXGY. Next base: position 2,740 of record NZ_JBHIPD010000053.1, read on the forward strand.
CTTCATTTAAAGCATATTTCTCAATGATCTTTTCTTCCATGTCAGCAGGTATAGGCTTTTTGCCAATTTCTACAGAAGATAAAAATGCTATAGATACGCCTAATTTCTTAGCCATATCTAATAAACGTTCTGTTCGATCAATACGAATTTTACGTAAGGTTTTGCCAAATGGTGTAAGCATTTGATTCAAGCTCCTATTAATGCAATCAAGTGGTTTTCAATGATTTTTTGATGTTTTTGTTGATTTCATCTATGAACGTTGAGAAGAGACAACGTCATTTAATCTGAACAGTTTTATAAAATCGGAATTTTACTATAGCTTTTTAACTGAGCACTGTAGTGTGTAAATAGATATATTTATTAAACTGCGTGTATGTAACATAAGGAAAAATACACAAACTAAAAAGGAATACCAAAGAGCAATATCTGAGTACCAAAGTACAGTATCCAATGAAAAAGAAAGCTTATGCTCCACGTACTTAGAGATGACAGGTAAAAAACAGTTTCTTTATAACTATTTGGAAAAATTAAAACGATAAGCGCTAAACTTATTAGTTTTAAGAGTCTGTGCAAATACTGTTGTAAATCACGTGTTAGTTTCACCCAACCCGTTGTATCATCATCTTTATATTTTGGATTGTTCTGCAACTCAAAAGGAATATGAGAATTGCATAAAATTACAAAAATATTTGTTATTATTATCAAACCAAAAGATGCAAATATCAAAATACTTTGGATAAAGTAGGGATTTTTTTTAATTCCTAAAAAACATAAAAATATAAAAGTTATAATGCCAAACAAGGCTCTTAGCTGTTTATCTGTAAACATATTTATTTCCTGTGGTTTTCGGTAATTTTTTGATCTCTTTATTGATCTCGTCTATAAGAGGTTCGTAATTGAGAATGCTTTTCGGAATACCACCACCGTAAACCCATGCTTTCACTTGCGCTTTGGTACTAAAATCCGCATTTTCTGGTGTGGTATAATACTGGCCGCCATCAAACTTTTCACACTCTCTTGTGCCGTCTTCATATTCGTAGAGGTTGTAAAAATACTCCTCTGCTCCGACCCCCCAAGGAACATAACCAACAGCTGTTGCAATAAACTCTTTTTGCATTGGTTGTTTACGCTTTTTTAAGAACAGGTCTTTTAATATTCTCATGTTTTTAGTCCATAATTTTACCAATTGGTCTATTTACCTAAAATTTGACCGTACAGA
>NZ_JBHIPD010000054.1:0-3927 GCF_042195865.1 Bartonella sp. AP36NXGY
TTGACAATCGGGTATAATCCGGTATATATTCCGGTATGAAAACAGATACACTCCAAATTACACAAGAATTGTTGGCTCTCATTGCTGAAATTGATGAGTTCAAAGGGGCATGGCGCGCCCTTGGTACTCTTGCACCTGAGCGATTGAACGCTCTTCGTCATATTGCTACTGTTGAAAGTATTGGATCTTCCACACGCATTGAAGGGAGTAAGTTAACAGACCGCGAAATCGAACAGCTTTTGGTAAATTTAGAAATTAAACGTTTCAAGAGTCGTGATGAACAAGAAGTTATCGGTTATGCCAAGGTTATGGAAACAATCTTTCAATCTTGGAGTGATATTTCTATTACTGAAAATCATATTAAACAACTTCATCGTGATCTTTTGTGTAATAGTGAGAAAGATCAACGACATCGAGGTGAATATAAGACTTTACGCAATGATGTAGCAGCATTTAATTCTCAAGGGAAAATGGTTGGCATTGTTTTTGAAACAGCTACACCATTTGATACACCATACCGAATGCAAGAGCTTATTACTTGGTTCAATAAAACCAATGAATTAAAGGATCTTCATCCTTTACTTACGATTGGTATTTTTAATGTAACATTTTTAGCTATTCATCCTTTTCAAGATGGAAATGGACGTTTAAGCCGTATCTTAACCACCCTTCTTTTGTTACAAAAAGGTTATGTTTATGTACCATATTCATCACTTGAAAGCATTATTGAGAATAATAAAGAAAGCTATTACTTAGCTTTAAATCAAACTCAAAAAACAATTTATACTAAAACACCCAATTGGGAGCCTTGGATACTCTTTTTTTTACGTGCTCTACAAAAACAAAAACGCCAATTAGAAATAAAAATAGAGAGTGAAAAAAATGCTCTTTTTTCCTTATCTGAATTGGCTCTTAATATTCTTGATTATGTGCGTAATCACGGACGTGTTACAACCCGCGATATGGTGCGTGAGGTTGGTGCAAGCGCTAATACACTTAAAGTAACTTTTACATCATTAGTTGAAAAAGGTCTTTTGATACGTCATGGTGGTGGACGATCAACTTGGTATAGTGCACCTTAATTTTATTACCTTCTTAACCACCTCCCCATTGTTGAGAACGGGGAGGGGAGTTCTATTTTTTTAATTAAGCAACCTTTTTAATGGGGCTCTCCAAATTTGGTTCGTAAGCTTTTAACAAAGGCTCCATAATCGGGGGAGGTTTTAAGGTTCCAAAATTTGTAATCATTGCCAAAATTCTGAGTGCATTTGGTGATTCATCTTGAAGTTTTAAAATCAAAGCTTTTTCTATTGCATCCATGGTCTCAATGAGAGCATTAAAAGCCTTATCTTCGACATCATCACGATCAGAAAATTGAAACAAAGCCATCCATAAATCACATAAAAAGTCGATACTGGTGTTCATTGTACACCTCCATGGATTTGTTCTCTCAAACATGCCAATCCTTTTGGTGTGATTTTTGTTGAAGGGAGCACCTTTTCTGTACCATCCGGTCTTTGAATGGTGATAGCAGGACAGTCCATGAATCCTTTCTTGATCTTATCCTGATAAGGTAACAGCGGCGCCCCTGGAGCCCGTCGATACACCCAATCATGTTTACGCAAGTAATCAGTTAAATCCTTTGGTCTTACTTCCAACATCTTTGCTGCTTCAATAAGACCGAATAAACCATCAGAGCGCTTTAAGCCATCCAAAGCTTTTGCTTTTGGTGTCAATTCTGCAATCACATGATCTTTATGTTCTATTTGGCTTTGTAGATGATTCAAAACACCAAGCAATGCTTCCGGTTTGGAATAGTCAACTTGTGATGCAGTTATCTGTGGTGTTGCTACTTGCTTCAAAAGCCGTTCACATTTGATAAAGTATAAACGAGCTTCTCTACCTTTCTTATTGTTCTCAAGCATAGAAAGCTCTTTTGCTACATTTAGTGTAAGATAATATTCTTTTAACACTACATTTTGACGTTCGCCAGTTTTGGCGAGCGTTAAAATATAATCTATTCCCTCTTCTAAATTGTATTTGATAATACGGTCTTTAATCCAATTGGAAAAGTCTCGTTTTGCCTCTAAGAATGCGTGCAGATTACGTGCATTTACTGTTTGAACAATTTCCTGTCCAACAGTTTGTTCCGATATCGGAATAAGAGTGTTCATTGTGAACTCCTTATGGTTAAATGTTTTCATTGACACCTTAGAAAGGTATCGGGCGCTGAAAACACGGCCATAAGTCCGTCGTTATGCTTTCCCCCGAAAGGGTATTTTATGGCATAACCACACCCGACAAGACCAGTATACGCCATACGCATATAATGAGTCAAAGCCTTCAATGTACGGAAAAAGATTGTATCGGCAATCCATCCGCTTATGGTTTTAAGGTGTTTTCAGGCACCTGATTCGAAGATACCTATTACTGTAGAATTGTCAAGTAATAAAAATTACTTTTTGCTAAGAAAACGTTTCACATACTGTACAGTGTACATATTGAAATCATTATTTATCAATGAGTTAAATGTACAATGTACAGTCAAATTGAAAATTCTGTCGCTAGCGATAGTTTGCGCTCGTCCGCCCCGCAACGAAGCCAACCCGCTGGGAAGTACCTTTTGCATTGATTTTATTGTATTTTTTCTGGAAAAAGCGAAGCATTATCGATAATCTCCTTTGAATTAATATCCTCCCCACTTTGCAAGCAGGGAAGATGAGATCATATTTTAAATTTAAGCGGCTTTCGTAACAGATTTTGCTAGAACCTGTTTTGCTTCCTTAATGAGAGCTTTGTATTTTCTGTTCTCTTCATCTACTCTGAAGGCATCAAGAAGACGCATATGAATAGGACCTAAAAGATATAAAACTTTTTCGCCAGCGTTCATACCTTCCCAATAACTTGGCAAATCAAAGCGCGTATCACGATCATAATCAACAGCTTGGTTTTTTAGTTTCTTTTCACACTCAATAAAGTAACGGCGTGCTTGACGTCCTTTCTCATTACGTTCCACCATTGAGAGCTCTTTCGCCATGTCTAAAGTGATGTGGTATTCTGTACTTGGACGACCGCCTTTAGGTTTTACTAAATTTTTAGTAAAACTCACAACGCCTTGATTTTCCTGAAAGGTATTAGGTTTTACTCTTTTTTGAGTAAAACTCACAAAGCCCTGATTTTTTTGAAAAGAATATTCTTCAATCCGTCGTGAAATCCAATCGTTGAAGCGTATATTAACTTCTAAAAACGTATGCAACTCGCGTGCGTTAACAGTTTGAACAGTTTCTTGTCCAATGATTTGTTCTTTAATTTCTATGAGAGTGTTCATAGTGAACTCCTAGTTGTTAGAGGTTTGTTAATGACACTCTAAAAAAGAGTGCCGGGTGCTAACAAACACGGCAACTAGCCCGTCGTTATGCTTTTCCCAAAAGGGTATTTTATAGCATAACCACACCCGACGAAATCATTATATGCGTCTAACATACAATGAGTCAAAGCTTTTAATATGCGGAAAATTAGTTATTTCGGTAACCAATCCGCTAGTTGTTTTAAGGTGTTTGTTAGGCACCTGATTTAACGATATACGTTTTCCGTGAATCTTGTCAAGAAAGAAAATCTCAGTGTATAGCAAACATAGCTTGAGAACATGATCTAGCCTTTCTTATTGGCGGCATATTCTTGACGAGCAAGTTGGTATTGTATGTTGGCAATTAATCTCTCATTGGCTTTTTTTACAATAGTACTTGCAATTTTTGGCTTGGACATAACTCCAGCAATTGAGGGTCCTTCTTGTTTTGCAATGGGGAATTGATCTCCGTCATCTCTTTGAAACACATTCCCTCCCATTTTCAATTCAACACGCTTTGGAAAACTGCCTCCCTTGATAAAACCATGGGGTAAGATTTCTTTCTTTCCAAACAGTGTGTA